>CAVDJG010000053.1:0-3289 GCA_963609005.1 Acidaminococcaceae bacterium | reverse complement strand
GGCGAGGTAGGAATATTCGCCGTCTCCCGAGTTGTAGCTCTCGCTTGTGCAGGCCGCAAATGTAGATCCAACGGCCACGGCAACCGCCATTGCAAACCGCCGCATCATGGTTGGGGCGTGTTTAGGCGCAACTGGTTGAGCGCGGGGTTGGCATACATGTGCAGGATGCTCTCGCGCAGGAAGCTGCGGTCGGGATTTGGCAGCGTGCACTTGTCTATCTGCGCCTCGACATAGGCGTCAAACGCCTGCCGCTGGGCTGCGGTGTAGCGGTCGGAGTGGGCATCGTCGCCCGACAACATGTCGATGGCTGCGTAGTTGTTGGGATAAAGTCGGTAGCCGGCGAATATCTGCCTGTCGATGTGCCGCGCCACCTTGCCGAAGAACTCGGTCTTGGGCGTGTCGGCGGCAATGCTCATTATCCAGTCGTCGATGCACGGCGCGCACTGGTAGTGTATGCGCCCCTTGAAGCCCATGATGCCTGTCTTCATGCTCAGCACATCGTCGCCCGGCGCCTTGCGCCAACCCTCCACGTCGCGGCGGAGCTGAAATTCCTGTGCCTTGAGAAAGTCGCAGGGGTCGTATTCGTAGGATATTGACAGCGGAACGATGTGCAGACTTGCAAGACGCTGTGCCGCGTCGCCCTCTCCGCCCATTGCCATCATCTTGAGAATGGCTTCCTGTGTGCGGTCGTCGGAGTCCTTGGCGCGGCCCTCGCGCTGCGCTATCCACACGTTGTCGTGCTTCTGGCTTATCACGAGGTGCATGTATTCGGCCATGCGTTTGCTTGCGGCGAGCATCTGGCGCAGCGGCAGTCCGCGCTCCACGATGAACGACTTGTTCACCCGCACGAGGTCTTTCACCCACGGGAGCGACAGCAGATTGTCGCCTATGGCAATCTCGCATGTGGTGGGACTGCCTGCGTCGATGAGCAAGACATCGAGCAGTGCCGAGTCGAGCACGATGTCGCGGTGGTTGCTCACGAATGTGTGGCTGGACGTTACATCAATGCTGTCGGCATCGATGTCGCACCCGGTGCTGGCTTTGGCGAGCAATTTTTTGATGAAGTCGTAGCAGAATGCCTTTTGGAAGTCGAGGCATGTGTGGCAGGAGTGCATCTTGGCAGCAATGGCGTCAAGAGGCACGCCGGGATAGAGATAGGCGAGCACCGCGCGGAACTGCGGGTCGGCCATGAGCCGGTCGTAAACCGCCGGCAATTCATCTGGCTCAAAGGGGCGGATGGAATCGAAAGGCTTTAATGTTTCACGATCCATAGTATGTGGTGTTAAGGGTTGTTTGCGGGAATGGCCGCAAGGCTTTTCCGGCCGCATACAGGCGCGCCGTGCCGATGTCGGCACGCGCCTGTGCACGGCCGTAGGCTGTCAGAACTGGTTCTCGACGATGTCGGTCAGCACGTCCTTTATGTCGAGTCCGGCTGCCCGCACCTGCTGCGGAATGAAGCTGGTGGCCGTCATTCCGGGTGTGGTGTTCACCTCGAGCATGTTAAGCTTGTCGTTGCCTTCGGCATCCTTTGTTATTATGTAGTCGATGCGTATGATGCCGTTGCAGTGCAATATGTCGTATATCTTGCTCGTTTCCTCGGCCACCCGCGCCGCAGTGTCGGCCGAGAGGCGTGCCGGAGTTATCTCCTTCACCTGGCCGTTGTACTTTGCATCGTAGTCGAAGAACTCGTTGGCGGTGACCACCTCGGTGGCCGGCAACACCACCGACTTGTCTTTTGTCTTGTAGCATCCTATCGATATTTCGGTGCCTTCAAGATAGCTTTCAATCATCACCTCGTCGCTTTCCATGAACGCCACGCGCAAGGCCGGAGCCAACTGGTCGGTGTTTTTCACCTTCGACACGCCGAAGCTGCTGCCGTCGGCGGCGGGTTTCACGAAGCACGGCATGCCTATCTCGCGCTCTATCTCGTCGTCGGAGTACTTGTTTTCCTCGCCCCGGCGCAGCAGAAGGCTCTTGGCCACGCTGACGCCATAGCCGCGCAGATAGTTGTTGAGCACATACTTGTCGAATGTCATGGCCTCGACGAGCACGCCGCTGGTGCTGTAAGGGATGTGCAGCAATTCGAAATAGCCCTGCATCACGCCGTTTTCTCCGGGTGTGCCGTGTATTGTTATGTAGGCATAGTCGAACATAACCACCTTGCCGTCGATTATGCACGAGAAGTCGTTGCGGTCGATTTTCACGGTGCTTCCATCGTCGAGGTCAACATGCCAGTCCTGCCCTTTCACGTCGACGACGTAGACATTGTAGCGTTCCTTGTCGAAAAAGGAGTAAAGTCCTTGCGCCGACCGCATGGAGACATCGTGTTCCGACGAGTCGCCGCCGCACACGATGGCTATGTTTCTCTTTATAGTTTCCATATTGTTGTGTTTTTATTGTTCTTCGAAAGTGTTGTTGGTGGTGCCGTTGACATACACCCGCCACTTGGCTATAAGTGCTTCCATGTCGGCAGGCAGGCTTGAGGTGAAGTCCATCTGCTGTCCTGTCGCGGGATGCTTGAAGCCCAGCGTGCGGGCATGCAGGGCCTGCCTGGGGCAGAGCTTGAAGCAGTTCTGTATGAAAGCCCGGTAGGTTGTGCTGCGGTTGCCGCGCAGTATCTCGCAGCCGCCGTAGCGTTCGTCGCCGAACAGAGGGTGGCCTATGTGGCGCATGTGTGCTCGTATCTGGTGGGTGCGCCCCGTTTCGAGTATGCACTCGATGAGTGTGACGTAGCCGAAACGCTCTATCACGCGCCAATGTGTCACGGCTTCTTTTCCGATGCCCGACTCGGGAGAGTAGACAGTCATGCGCAACCGGTCTTTGGGGTCGCGTGCTATGTTGCCCTCGATGCGCCCTTCGTCCTCGGTGAAGTGCCCCCACACAAGGGCGTTGTAGCTGCGGTGCGTTGTCTTGTTGAAGAACTGCACGCCGAGCGAGGTCTTGGCCTGCGGTGTTTTTGCCACCACGAGCAAACCGCTGGTGTCTTTGTCGATGCGGTGCACGAGGCCCACTTCGGGGTCGTTGGGGTCGTATGACGCCAAATCGCGCAAGTGCCAGGCCACGGCATTGACCAAAGTGCCGTGGAAATTGCCAGCCCCGGGATGCACCACAAGTCCTGCCGGCTTGTTCACCACCATGAGGTGTTCGTCTTCGTAGGCCACATCGAGCGGTATGTCCTCGGCTTCTATCGTGGAGTCATGGCGCGGGCGGTCGAGCATGAGCGTCACCACGTCGCCGGGACGCACCTTGTAGTTGCTCTTCACAGGCCTCTCGTTGACATGCACGAAGC
>CAVDJG010000052.1:0-10019 GCA_963609005.1 Acidaminococcaceae bacterium | reverse complement strand
TTCTGTCTTTCTGAAGGAGCATAGCGGGCTATGCGACTGAAGAAGGACGAAAAACATGCCGGATAAAAACAAAAAGACACAAAGAGCATACCCGTAAAAATAGAATTTGATAATGCGTGGAATTTTCAGAACACGCCTAAAAAAACAACAGCGAAGCCTTGACTGCACTGCGGCCAAGGCTTCGCTGCGTTTATGCCGTAGCCTAACGTATGACGATTGTGGTGAAGCGCTCGGGGGCAAACACCTCGCGTGCCACGCCAAGAAGGTCGTCGGCAGTGAGAGCGTCAACCTTGTCGCAGAGCGCATTGACGTCTTTCAGCCACCCGTAGTGCAGAAATCCCTTTGCAAGGTCGAGCGCAAACGACTCGCGCGAGTCGCACGCCACGCCTATCTGTCCCCTTATCTGCTTCTTGGCGGCACGCAGCTGCGTGTCGGTGAGGGGCTTTTCGGTCAAGCGGTCGAGCTCGCGCCGCACAAGACGGAGGCACCGCGCCACGTTTTTCGGGTCGCATCCGAAATAGGCAGCCCATGTGCCTGTGTCGGAATAGCTCACCATTGAGCTGTCAACGGTGTAGACCAAGGCGTTGCGCTCGCGCAGCGAGATGTTGAGACGTGCGTTCATTCCCGGGCCGCCAAGCATGTTGTTGAGCAGGTAGAGGGCTATGCGGCGGTCGTCGTGTATGCCGTAGGCACGGCAACCCACCATTACATGGGCGAGATGCGTGTCCATGCGCCGCTCTATCTGCTGCGGCACATACTCGGGCAGAGCCTCGGCCGGGGCAGCGGCAGCACTTGCCGGGCAATGGTCGGGCAACGGTGTGCACACGCCGTGGGCTTTGCCGAGCAGACGGCAGAGCCGCTTGAAATCAACGTCGCCGTAGGCAAAGAACACCGAACGTGCCGGAGTGTACCACAAGCGGGTGAAGCGATGCGCGTCGGCAGCGGTGTAGCGCCGCAGCCTCTCGGCCTCGCCGAGGATGTTGTGGCCGAGCGAATGTCCCGCAAAGACGGCATTCTCGAATATGTCGTAAATCAGTTCCGACGGCGAGTCGTTGTAGCTTTCAATCTCGTCGCATATCACCTCCACCTCCTTGGCCACCTCGGTCTGCGGATAGGTGCTGTGAAACACTATGTCGTCGAGCAAATCGACGGCTCGCGCAATGTCGGTGTTGAGCACGGCGGCATGATACACCGTGGTTTCCTTGGTGGTGTAGGCGTTGAGGTCGCCGCCCACACTTTCGAGGCAGTTGAGCACATGCCACGCGCGGCGGCGTTGTGTGCCCTTGAAAGTCATGTGCTCGCAGAAGTGCGCCAGGCCCTCGTCGCCGGGCTGTTCGTTGCGTGTGCCGGCGGCCACAGCATAGCCGCAGTAAACCACGGGCGAGGCCGAGGCAAGGTGTACAAGGCGCAGTCCGTCGCCGAAAACGCAAGTATTGTATGCCATTTTCCTTGTTTTTTAGCTTGAAACGGTGCAAAGTTACAACATTTCGACACTACAATACACTTAATTTTGCCTAAACATTGCAGCGCGGAACGGCCTTTTTGCGATGTTTTTAGTAAATTTGTGGCACACTAATCTGTATATCGCACATGTGCCGGCACGCCTCAGTGCCGCACCGTCAGGCTACAACCTGCACCCGCAACCACATTAACCTGTATCTTTAACAACATAAAAAATATGAGAAACCTACTTTTGGCTTTTGCCGTCATGGGCACGATCCCGTGCGCGGCAGCGGCAGAAGGCGTTGAGCAACCCACGTTCACCGAATGGCACGACCTGCATGTGAACGAGGTGAACCGCTTCCCGCTGCACACCTCGTTCTTTGCCTACGAGAACCGCGAGGCGGCTCTGCGCGGCGAGCGCGAGACTTCGGGCAACTACCTCTCCATAGAGGGCGACTGGAAATTCAACTGGGTGGCCGACGCCGACAAGCGTCCCACCGACTTCTTCGGCACCGGCTTCGACGACTCGTCGTGGGCCACCATGAAGGTGCCGGGAATATGGGAGCTCAACGGCTACGGCGACCCTGGGTATGTGAACATAGGCTTCGCGTGGCGCGGACACTTCAAGAACAACCCGCCCGAGGTGCCCGTGAAAGACAACCATGTGGGATCTTACCGCCGCACGATACACATTCCCGAGTCGTGGGACGGCCGCCAGGTAATAGCCCACTTCGGAAGCGTAACCTCAAACATGTATCTCTGGGTGAACGGCAAGTATGTGGGCTACACCGAAGACTCCAAGGTTGCAGCCGAATTCGACATCACTCCCTACCTGAAGAAGGGCGACAACCTCATAGCCTTCCAGACTTTCCGCTGGTGCGACGGCAGCTACTGCGAAGACCAGGACTTCTGGCGGCTCTCGGGAGTGGCCCGCAACTGTTTTCTCTACTCACGATCGCAGACGGCACACGTGGAGAATGTGCGCGTAACACCCGACCTCGACGCCACCTACACCAACGGAACGCTCGCCGTGAACATAAAGGCCAAGGGCAACGCCAAGTTTGTTATCGACCTCATCGAGCCCGACGGATCGGTGGCCAGCCGCAAGATTCTCAACGCGTCGAAGGTGAAGAAGAAGGAAGGCAACAAGGCTGCCATCATCAACGCCACCGTGAAATTCGACGTGGAAAAGCCACTCAAGTGGACAGCCGAAACACCCAACCTCTACAAAATAGTCGTGACAGTGATGCATGACAACAAGGAAATAGAGGCAGTGCCCGTGAACGTGGGCTTCCGCAAAATCGAGATAAAAAACCGGCAACTGCTCGTCAACGGACAGCCCGTGCTCATAAAGGGAGCCAACCGCCACGAGATGGACCCCGACGGGGGATATGTTGTCAGCCGCGAACGCATGATCGAAGACATCAAACTGATGAAACGTTTCAACGTGAATGCCGTGCGCACATGCCATTATCCCGACGATCCCTACTTCTACGACCTCTGCGACAAATACGGACTGTATGTCTGCGCCGAGGCCAACCAGGAGAGCCACGGCTTCTACTACGCCGCCGACGCACCCACGGCAACGCCCCTCTTCGCCGACCAGATAATGCAGCGCAACCAGCACAACGTGGAGATGCAGTTCAACCATCCCTCAATCATCTACTGGTCGATGGGTAACGAAACCGCCGACTCGAAGAATTTCACCGACGTGAAACGATGGATAAACTCGCAAGATCCCTCGCGTCCGGTGCACTGGGAGCGCGCCATAAACGGCGACAACACCGACATTTATGCCGAGATGTACATCACACCCGACGCAGCCGAGCGCTACGCCACCGACCCGAAGAACACCAAGCCCATGATACACTGCGAATATGCACACGCAATGGGCAACTCGTGCGGAGTGATGAAGGAATACTGGGACATCGTGCGCCGCCAGCCCTACTACCAGGGAGGCTTCATCTGGGATTTCGTCGACCAGGGCCTGCGCGCCAAGGACAGCCAGGGCAACACCATATTCAAGTATGGCGGCGACTACAACAACTACGACCCGTCTGACAACAACTTCAACTGCAACGGCTTCATAAGCCCCGACCGCCGGCCAAACCCCGAGGCATTCGAGGTGGGCTACATCTACCAGAACATCTGGGCAGAGCCGATAGACGCCAAGAAAGGCGTGATTTCGGTCTACAACGAAAACTTCTTCAAGTCGCTCGACAACGTGTCGCTGTCGTGGACAGTGCTTGCCGACGGCGACGAGATAGGCAACGGAACCATTGCCGACATCGACGTGGCACCGCAGAAAACAGCGATAGTAAGGCTGCCTGAGGGCTTCGACCTGGGATCCGACAACGCCGGCGACGTGCAGCTCAACATCGAGTTCCGCCTGAAACGCGACGAAGGACTGCTGCACGCGGGCGACATCGTGGCCTACCGGCAGATTACGTTGCGCGAAGGAGAGCAACGGCAGATATTCCCGAAAGCCGCTGCAACCGAGATAGTGAAGGTGGTGGACAAGAAGAAGGAGCCGCAGCTTACACTGCAAACCGACCGCTTCACCATAGCCTTCAACCGCCAGACGGGCCTCATCGACAAGTATGTCGTGGCCGACAACACAATACTTGCCGACGGAGCCACACTGCGCCCCAACTTCTGGCGCGCCGTGACCGACAACGACATGGGTGCCGAACTGCAGAAGAAATTTGCCGCATGGCGCAACCCCGAACTGCACCTCACGTCGCTTTCTGCCGACAAGAAGAAAAAAACCGTGACCGCAACCTACGACCTCAAGGCCGTGAGCGCAACGCTCACCCTTACCTATCAGGTCGACGAAACCGGCGCACTCACCGTGACACAGAGCCTCAAGACCACGCCGGGAGCCAAAGTGAGCGAGATGTTGCGCTTCGGTATGACAATGAACCTGCCCTACGACATCGACCACACTACATGGTTCGGACGCGGACCTATCGAGAACTATGCCGACCGCAACAACTCGCAGCCGGTGGGAATATACCGTTCCACGGCCGACGACATGTTCTTCCCCTACATCCGTCCGCAGGAAACCGGCACCATGACCGGCGTGCGTTGGTGGCGGCAGACCAACGCCGACGGCCGGGGAGTGCTCATCGAGTCAACCGGACAATTCTCGGCCTCGGCACTGCACTACGACCAGGCCACGCTCGACGAGGGCGACGAGAAGCACCAGCGGCACTCGCAGTCGCTCCCGAAATCGAAATACACCAACCTCTGCATCGACCTCGTGCAGGCCGGAGTGGGCGGCGTTGACAGCTGGAGCGACTGGGGACGCGCACGCAAACCCTACCGCGTGGAATACAAGGACTACACGTTCAGCTTCCGCATAACGCCGCAGCAAGGACGCTGACAACACCTGCACACGCAACACACACAAGGCTCTCCGCCACGGCGGAGGGCCTTTTCTTTTTGACGGCAATGTTTGCATATCCCGGCAGAAACGTATAATTTTGCAACATGCTTAACAACAAACGTTTCTATCTCACCCTCGGATGGATCGCGGCCATACACGTCCTCGTGCTCGCCACGCTCTCGGTTTTCCGCGCCGTGCAGTATGCCGCGCTCCATTCCATGGCAGGCGACACGGCGGCAAGCGTGCTGCCTGCATTCGTGCGCGGCCTGTGGTTTGACAACGTCACGGCATGCTACATAGCCGTAGTGCCCGTGGCCGTGTGCCTCGTGGCCGCCGCCTTCGGCTTCACGCCGCGAGCGCTGCACCGGGCCACCGCATGGTGGTATGGCATTCTGTGCGCCGTGGCATTCATCCCGTCGGCTGCCAACATCCCCTACTTCGCCTATTTCTTCAAGAACATCAACTCGGGCATATTCGAATGGTTCGGATATGCCGGCACAACAGCAGGCATGGTGACCGGCGAAAAGTCTTACCTGCTCTACATTCTGCTCTACTTCGTGCTCACGGCTGCCTTCGTGTGGGCCACTACGCGCCTCACACGCGCCGCCGGAAAGGCCATGGCCGCCGCCCCGCGCGACAGCCGCCGCCCCGCAGCCACGGTGTTGCGCCTCGTCGTGGCGTGCGCCGTGACGGGACTGTGCGTGTTTGGCATACGCGGACGCACGGGCTACAACCCCATTAAGATAAGCCAGGCCTACTACTGCAACGACCCGTTTCTCAACCAGCTCGGCATAAACCCCGCGTTCAATCTGCTCACCTCGGCACTCGACGACATGCGCCGCGAAAACCGCGAGCTGCATCTCATGCCCTACGGCGAAGCCATAACCGAGGCCCGAGCAAGCCTCGGCATCGGCGGCGAGTGCGACTCACTGCACGTGCTGCGCCGCGAGATGAAGCCGGCCAACGCAGCCGCCGCCAACGCCAACGCCGCCGCAACGCACCGCAATGTGGTGGTGATACTCATGGAGTCGATGTCGGCCAGCCTCATGCAGACATTCGGCAACACGCAGCACCTCACCCCCACCCTCGACTCGCTATACAACCACTCAATGGCGTTCACCCACTGCTACAGCGCCGGCATACACACCAACCACGGCATGACGGCAGCCCTCTACTCATTCCCGGCACTCATGTTCCGCAACCTTATGAAGGGCACCGTAACGCCACACCGCGACGGAATAGCCACAGAGTTGCACAAGAGGGGCTGGCACAACATGTTCTTCATGACCCACGAGGCGCAGTATGACAACATGAAGGCATTCTTCTCGACCAACGGCTACGACGAGATTTTCTCGCAGGAAGACTATCCATCGAGCGAAGTGGTAAACTCGTTCGGCGTGAGCGACCATTTCCTCTTCGACTACGCATTCGGCAAAATCACACAGGAGGCCGCCCGCAAACGCCCCTTCATGGCCACGCTGCTCACCATAAGCAATCATCCGCCCTATGTAGTGCCCGCGTGGTTCCACGCCAAGACTGCCGACCCGGAGACGCAGATAGTGGAATATGCCGATTGGGCCGTGGGCAATTTCCTTGCCAAGGCCCGCAAGACAGAGTGGTATAAAAACACCATATTCGTCATCATGGCCGACCACGGCAAAATCGTGGGCAAGGTGAACGGCGAGCTGCCCGAGTCGTACAACCACATACCGCTTATGATATTCGGGCCCGGAGTGCCCGAGGGGCGCGTCGAAAAACTCGCCACCCAGGTTGACGTGATGCCCACCCTGCTCTCGCTGCTCGGCATAGGCTACACCTACGACGGCTTCGGCATCGACCTCACCACGGCCCAACGGCCCATGGTGTTCTACTCGGCCGACAACCAGATAGTGGCTCGCGACAACACGCGCATCTACATTTACGAGCCCAAGACGGCGCGATCATTCTGCTACGAAACCACACCCGGCGGACAAACATGCGAGGTGGCCTACGGCAAGGCATTCGAACCGCTGCGCCGCTACGTCTTCTCAATGATACAGACAGCACAGTATATCCTGAAACGACAGCAATAGCAACATGCCTACGACAATGTGCCCGGCGGCGGCCGCAACGGCTGCCCAATACATAATAGCCGCACTCGCGCTCTTCGCCGTGGGCTACGGCGTGTTCAGCAAGTTCAACATGGGGCTTGCCCGCAACTCGCGCGGCCAGCAGCAGCGGCGCTACCTCATAGCGGCGGTGCAGGCCGTGCTGCCTGCCGCGCTCATGGGCATACCGTGCACGTCGGCTCCCGCAGTGGCGGCGGCAGCAACGTCGATCTTGTGGATGTGCACCTTCAACGTGCTCTATCACCTCACCCACCGCGCCACCTCGCCCGACTACGACAACCACATGGACATAGCCTTCGGCATCTACCTCTTCGGTTGGCTCACGGCAGGGCAGGCTCTCGCCGCAATGGTGTGCCCGGCAGCGGCCGCAGCCATAGTGGGAGCGGTAGAGACAGTGCTCGTGATCACGGCGGCAGCCCAGATTGCCTACTACGCCACCTACCGCTGCTGCATCGACGAAGCGGGCATCGGTCCGCTAATGAACACCTATCTGAGCGAGGCGGTGGAATATGTAAAGTCGTTCAAACCGTGGAAAACGGCCCTTGCCGTGGCACTCGCGGCCGCAACGGCGGTTCTGTTCACGGCGGCCAACGCACAGAGCATAGCCACAACCGCGCCGCAATGGTGGGCCACGGCACTCACTGCCGCGCTCTTCGTGCACTTCAGCGTGTATATTTGGAAACCGCGCCACGGGCTGTTCGTGCGCACCGGGCTGGCCGCTCTCTGCATCGACGTGCGCCAATACACACGCAGTCTTGAGAACTACCGCACCGGAATGGCCGCACGCCTGGCGCAGCTCAGCGTGGAGCGCAACGCCACGGGGGCGCACAAGCCGCACACCGTGATCATGGTGATAGGCGAGTCGAGCTGCCGCGACTACATGAGCGCGTTTGCCCGGCAGCCGTTCGACACCACACCGTGGGAGCGCACGGCACGCGGCGACGGGCAGCACTTCGTGTTCTTCGACAATGCCTACTCGTGCGCCATGCAGACAGTGCCGTCGTTGGAGCGCGTGCTCACCGAGCGCAACCAGTATAACGACAAAGACTTCGCCTCGTCGTGTTCCATAATCGACATTGCGCGCAAGGCGGGATATGCCACGCACTGGTATAGCAACCAGAGCTACATAGGGGTGAACGACACCTCGGTGACACTCGTGGCACAAACCGCCGACACGGCAAAATGGGTGAAGAAAACACCGGGCGGAGTGCAGTATGACACGGCGCTGCTCGACTTTCTCGACGAAATCGACCCCACACGCGACAATTTCGTGGTGCTGCACCTCAAGGGAAGCCACTTCAACTACGAGAACCGCTACCCGCACGGATATGCCGAAGCACACTCTCTGCCGCACCAGGGCGACGTGGAGTGCTACCGCACGAGCCTGCACTTCACCGACACCGTGCTGCACCGCGCCTTCGACTACGCGCGCCAGAAGCTCAACCTCGCGCTTATGGTCTACTTCAGCGACCACGGCGGCATACCCGACATGCGGCGGTCGCCGCGCTTCCTCGGCTTCAAGATGGTGCGCATACCGCTCTGGGTCTACATGTCTGACCGTTACCAGACTGATCACCCCGATGCCGCCGCCGCGCTAAAAGGCAACGCGCGCCGATATTTCACCAACGACCTCGTTTACGAACTCATGTGCGGACTGCTCGACATAACGTCTGACAGATACGACCCCACGGCATCGATCGCCTCGGCAACCTACCGATTCAGGCGCAGCGAAATGCTCACCTACGACGGACGCATACGCATAGCCGACGACGACCTCGACACCGCGGCAAGCGACAACACCGCCCAAGCGGCACAAAAAGGCACAGAAGATGCCTGACGCCATGCAATGAAACGCCACTGCACGGCATTACATTTAAAAGCACGACAATAACAACACACACTATGTCAACCAACAACAATACGAAACGGATAGCCATATCCATGCTCGAGTCGCACCTGCTCAACACCGGTCTGGGCGAATTCGAGAACAGCATAGCACAGCGTCTGGCGCAGCGGGCTCCCATGCTGAAAGAGAAATACGGCATAACGCTCTGCTTCATTGTGGACAAGGCATGTCGCAAGGGAAGCTACGGCGACAACGTGGAATATATAAAAATAAGCCGCACCGAGCGCAAACTGCTCAACCTGATGCCGCTGCGATGGCTGCGCCCGGCACTGCTCCCGCACATCGACCTGCTGCACTGGACCAACCAGTTCTTCAAGTTCAAGGTGCGGCTCGCGCCTCAGCAGCTCATCACCATACACGACGTCAACTTCATGCACAACGAGATTAACGCCATGCACAAGAAGAAAAAGCTGTGGGTAATGTCGAAGCGCATGGCCAAGGCCACACACTTCTCGTTCATCTCCGAGTTTACACGATCCGACGTGGCCAAGCACTTCAATTTCGGCAAACCCTCGCGCGTGATAGTCAACGGCGTCACCAACCTCAACACGCAGCCGCAGTCGGTCTACGACGACACGCTCGCCCAAATGGGAGTGGAGCCGGGCTACCTGTTCCACATATCGCGATGGTCGCGCAAGAAAAACGTGCATCTGCTTGTTGACATGATGCGCCACCTGCCCGAAGAACGGCTCGTGATAGCCGGCACGGCTAACGAGAAATTCGGACAGATGCTGCGCCAGCGCGCCATAGAAGCCGGCCACGGCAACATCACCTTCGTGGGCAAGGTGAGCACCGCACAGAAAGCCGCGCTGCTGAGCCGCTGCAAGGGTCTGCTCTTCCCCTCGCGCAGCGAAGGTTTCGGCCTGCCCGTGGTTGAAGCAATGTGTTTCGGCAAACCGTCGTTCATCACGCGGCTCACGTCGCTGCCCGAAGTGGGCGGCAAGGAAGCCTACTACTTCGACTCGTTCGACCCTGCCGACATGGCAAAGACAGTGCGCGAGGGGCTCGACGACTTCGCAACCGCACCCGAAGAAAAGGCCGAAAAGCTGCGCCTGCGTGCCGCCCAGTTCGACTGGGACAAGGCCGTTGACGGCTACATCGACTTCTATCTCGACATCCTCGGCATCAAACACTGATGCCGCCGTGGCCGCAACCGGCACGCAAAGCCCCTGCA
>CAVDJG010000051.1:0-10101 GCA_963609005.1 Acidaminococcaceae bacterium | reverse complement strand
GCGCGAGCGTCGGCGGTGTTTTCTTTTCTTTGTTTTGGCAGTGCCTTTGTCGGTAGTTTCTTTCACCTCGGCGGTCTTTACCGTTTCTTTTTCCGACGTGTCGCCGGTGCTGCCGGTGTCTGCGCTGTCAGCAGGGTCGGCTGCCGACATTGGTATAAGACGTCCGTCGTCGCTGCCGCCACCGGCAAATTCTTCGGCAACCTGCACCGTCTGCGCCCCCTTGCGCGGATGCTGCGCCGAGAAGATGAACTTCACTGTGCCGATGATTACCGCAAGACAGGTGACGATGAAAAGCGCCACACATGCCTGGCGCAGCCACCGTGGCACCACCGACGTGGCATGGTGCTCCTGCCGGCTGTTCTTCACCATTATGTTGCTCATCGTTTCTATACGGCTCTGCAGCACTCCCATGGCCGCCTTATTGTCGAGGCGCATGTCGTTGATGGCCACAATTAGGCGGTCGAGGTTGTCAAGGTTAGCCAGCTTGTCGAGGTTGCCCAGATGCCCGCGCTCGGCACCTACGAGCTCTTTAAGGTCGGCCGTGGCCTCTATGGTGTAGCTCCTTATGCTCTCAATCTGCTGCTGCGTGTGTGCGCGCAACTCGTCGATGGCCTGCGCCATGGTGCTGTCTATTTCGCCGGCAGCGGTGAGCACGGCCTTGTTTTCGTCCACCCTCTCGAGAAATTCGCGCAGCTTTGCCGTCACGAGTTCGTTTTTCTTCACGTTGCTCTCTATCGACTTCACCACGGTTTCCACGGCATCGGTGCGCCGCAGTTGGTCGTTTATCGAGTCGGTGAGCAGTGCCGTTTGGTGCACGAAAGTGTTCATCTGACCGAGATATTGCGTGAACCGTTCAAACTCGCCCATGCTTTTGTGCAACTGCACGAGCACGTTTGAGTTGAGGTTGGCCACCTTTGCAATGTCGGTGTTTTTCAGTTCCTGCTGCAGTTTTATCTGACTGTCGAAGGCATCGTGTATTTCCTGCATTATGTCGCCAAAACTGTTGACATTGGTTTCAAAGCTTGCATTGAAACGCTCGAGGTTGGCTTGCAGCGCCAGAATGGTGGAGGCTGCATCGCGCGACAGTTGCGGGAGCAGGTGAGTCTGGATGAAATCGTAGAACATGTTCTTCTGGCTTTCGAGCCGAGCCTTTGCTCCCCGGTAGAGCCACGACGAGAGCACGGTGGTCATTGCGAGGCCCACAAGACTGCATATCATGGCCGATTTCACGCCCGATATGAGTCCGCTCACCGACTGCACAAACAGTTCGCCGTCGAGAGAGTGGGTCTGCGGGTCGAAACGGAAGTCGAGCGACCACAAACCAATGATTATCCCGACCACCGTTCCCATAAGTCCGAGATATATGGGCACGGGCAATTTGTGGTTTATCTCCTCGTCCACCGCGTCGCAGTGCCGCTCCACGATGTCCTTTATAAGATGAAAATCGGCCGCCGAACCCTTGTTCTTGCGCAGATAGTGGTTTATGGTGCGCACCACATTGCGCAGCAGTTCGCTCACGTTTTCGCGGTGCACATATATCACGCTCACCTCGATTGAGGCATCGGCATCGTGAGAGTGCGCCACGCGTGAGTCGTCGTCGGCTTCGAGTTCAGACAACGACACTTTCGTCTTGCACAGTTTCAAGCTACGTTCCGAGTTGAGGAAATGGCTTAACTGGCGTATCTGCCGGCGCGTAACCACAAACACATACACCTGGGCGCATACTATTGCGAGGATTATTATTATCTCCAGTGCCTCCATAACTACCTTATTATTATCTTCGCGCGGCGCGTCACTGTCCAGTTGCCACCCACGAGTTCGGCCTCGCCCTCGTCTTTTGTTTCCACGCGCGACACGCCATCGTCAGACATTATATCGCATGCCGGTTCGAGCACGGTCTGTCGGTTTTCTATAGCCCATCGCATCATGCGGTCGTTGCCACACACCGTAAACTTGGCATGCGATGCATCGGTGTGTCTGAATTCAAACACCGCTTCCTCGCGGCGCATGTCTTTCTGTTTCATAATGTCCAACGTGCCGTGTGCCGACAAGGTCTTAGCATAGAAGACACCTAATTCTGAAGCATTTGCTGTCGTGGCTTTTACTGCGGCGTTGCTTGCCATTACCGGCTGCGCAGCATGGCGTGCTGCAACCGCAACAACCAGCTTTTCACGCTCGGCCTCAACCTTTGCAAGCCGTTGTTCGGCATTGGCCACACGTGTTTTCAAGACTTGCAGTTCGGCGTTGCACGCGCTGTCTGAGCTGCCAGTGGCGGCACGGCCAGTAGATTTGCGCGACACGGCGGCCGACAGTTTAGCATATACTGCCAACAAAACCACCAACAACACTGCGGCAAGAGCCAACATATAGCCCCACATTTGTTTTTTAGTTACGGTATCGTCGCGCAGTGTCTGCACCGTCAATGCAAGTTTGTCCACCTGCCGGTGCAACGCCTGCACCGAGTCGGCAAATGCGGTTTCCTGCTGTGCAGCATCCACTCCGTTACCAAGCTGTGTTGCGGTTGCTGCAGCAACTGCGCTCTGCCGTGTTGCCGAGTCGGACTGCAATGCATCGGGCGACGATGCGGCACGGGATCCGGCAAGCGACCCGAGAAACACGAGTGCAACCAAAATATTCAAGAATTTTGCCATAACCGTTTACTTTTGGGTTGAAATGAAATAGATCAGGCGGTCGATTCCGCCGGCAAGCGGGAAGAAGAACAGCGAGTCTTCAAGTTCCACATCGGGGTCGTTGCTCTCGTCGCGGCGTGCCTCAAGCATTGCCGCGAGGTCTTCGCTGGCGTGTTCTGTCAGCAGATCGCGGTAGTGGGCAAACATGTTCTGAGTGTTTATCCCGAAGTTTTTGTCGAACGGAAACTTTTTGTTCAGGCCGAAGAAGTAGTCAACAAAAGTTCGGTAGAAATCCACTACTTCCCTTTCTGCCGTCGCGTCGATGTCTTTAATCTTTATGCGGTTGCCTTTTGCGCCGATGCTCGCGGAGGCAGCAAACCAGTAGCGCAAGTCGTCGCTGTCGGCCACGTTGTCGCCGTCTTTCATCAGAAGTCCGCCTTTGCACGTTATTTCCTTGGGGTTTGGCACCTGCTTCACGCTCACGTTTCCGTCGTCGCCAATGACATCGTTGAACACAATGCGCGCCAGTTTCTCCATTTCCGACATTCCGCCTATTATGTCGAGAAGTTTCGATCCGGTTCCGCTCACTGTAAGATATTCGGGCGTTGCTATGCCCTTGTCTTTCAGCAGGTGGGCAAGATAGTAAATCTCGGCCACATAAAATAACAGCAGCGCGGTCTTCATGGTATAGTCGGCACGCAGTGTCTCGGTGAAAGATATTGACATGTCGCACTTTTTCAGTTCGGTGTTGCGCTCAAGAGAATAAAGGAACGACACGAAATCGGCCGACACTCCGCTCTCCACAACGTTGTTGTAGGCCGAGACGAGCGAGCTTTTTCCCGTATTCTTTATGTTTTTGCCGAACATCTCGCGGTAGCGGTTTACGAAGCCGTTCATGCTTGCCCCGAATCCCGGGAAATCGCCGTAGACGCTGTTTCCCGCGAAGCGCACCGACGAGACAAGTGCCGGAGTGTTGTGTTCATACACCGCGAAGTCGGTCGTTCCGCCACCTATGTCCATCAGCACTACGGGCCGGCAGGCGGCATTCACGCCCTCCACGTTTTTGTAATAATAGAAAGGTGCGAGCGACTCGGTGACGCTCCGCACGGCACATTCAGGCGATATGAGTTCGGCGCAAAGCCTCTCCCACTCCCTTTTAAGCTGCGATCGCCTGAATGTCTCCATGCTCACGGGGTAGAACCATGTTATGGCCGTGCTCTTGAGCGAGCCTCCTCCGAGCAGCACCTTGGCCCTTATTATCATGAGCAGTTCTTCGAAAAAGCCCGACACATACTTCTGTGTACCGTCGCCGAGCCATTTCAGGTTGGTCACGGTGCGGTTGTAGCCGTAGGTGTTGGTCTTCTCGTAGTTGAATCCAATGGCATAGTCGCCCAAAGTGAGCTTGTTCTGCACGCCGTCGGCATTTCCGGCCACGCGCTGGAAGCAGATATTGGTGCGCAAGGGGAACGCGGCCATGCTCCCGCCACCT
This sequence comes from Acidaminococcaceae bacterium, assembly GCA_963609005.1. Classification (GTDB taxonomy): domain Bacteria; phylum Bacteroidota; class Bacteroidia; order Bacteroidales; family Bacteroidaceae; genus Prevotella. The sequence continues at coordinate 5,982 of CAVDJG010000051.1, read as the reverse complement.
ATCTCCACCGGCATGAACTCCTGGTAAGGAGCCTCGATGAAGGCGTTGAGTGTCTTCTCGAAGAACATCTGCTCGTAGTGTCCGTCAATGGGATGCATGGCAATCACGGCCCTTTCGCCCCCCGTAAGAGTTAGAGGCATCACGTTGTTGCTGCCGTTCAGGCGATATTCCACATGCGTGTTTGTCGTTCCGAAGTCGATGGCGAAGCTGTAGGCATCGGTTCCCTCGTTCACGATGGAGTATTTGGGCACGAGCATGCCCTCGGCAAATCCGTTGCTAATCTTTATCAGGTCGAACTCGTCGCGTGCCGCGAATATCTTCGACGATATTGAGGCGTTGCGGTTTTTGTCGGCCCTCTGTATCACCGTCTTTATGCGGTTCTGCCCGAAAGCATCGCCCTCCGAAAACGCCTCAACGGTGTAGTCGTAGTGTTTTGTAAGTTCTTTCCAGTCGCCGTCGGCCAGATATATGCGCTGCGGCGATGCCGTTGCCCCGTCGCCGCCGTTGAAATGGAACGAGGGGAACAGATACATGTCAAACGTGCACTGCACTATCACACCACGGTTTTCCTGCACCTTCGGTTCGTCGTCGGTGTCGTAGTAGCGGCGGCGCATCGTGATGTATCGCCCGCCACGCACAGGAATGCGCACGACGGCCTCTACACCGCCGCCTGCAATGTCGTTCATCTCGAAGATGTTGAGCACATGTGCGCCCTTTGTTGTGCCGCAGATGGTGCTCAGACGCAGATATTTGAAGATGGTTTTCTTCAATGGCAGCAGATAGCTGAAGCCTCCGTCCGACCGGTAGTTGCCCGAGAAATAAGAGTTTTCCTCAATGGGGAACGTGGTTTTTATTATGTAGGGCTGGAACACATCGTCAACCGTGAGATAGGGATAAACGGTGCTGTCGCCCGGAAGGCGGCGCTTGTCGAGCGGCAGACTGTCGTAGCACGGAGCCTTGAGCGAGGGGTTCCACGGTCCGGAGACGTAACGCATGCCCGGCTCGTTGTAGCCCGTCTGGAACGGAAGCACGAGCGGCAGACCGTCGCGCTCGCCGTAGTCGGAGAGTATTGTGAAGTCGCTCAGTCGGCCAGGATCAGGTATCTCGCAAAGGCGCAAGGCTATATTGCCCGGCAGACACACGCGTGCCGCCCCGGCAGTAAGCTCGTCGTAGGCCTCTATGTCGGTGGCCTGCACAATGCGCAGCTCTTCCTTCAGTTGCATGTCGGTTATGTTTCTGAAGCACTGCTGCACATATTTGTACACCTCGGGATAGAGGTTGCAGAACTGCGGCTGCATGGCGAGCGTCCAAACATATTTTATAAACTGGCTGTCGCGCTCCACCAGACTGCGGAACGATCGTTTGTCGGGGTCGAAAGCCTTGTGGTTTCCGCTCAGCGGTGTGTCTACATACGACATGTCGTTGGCCGATGCCACGGCGAGCGACGTGGTTGACGTGGCCCCGACGATGTTGAGCGGAGCTGGTCCGCGGCGGTAGTTGAGCAGATAGAACACCGTGCCCGTGACGAAGTTGAACGCTTCGGCATCCTGGCTCACATAGAGTTGCAGGGTCTGCCCCAGCTTGCGGTGCTGTGCATCGGGGCTTGCGAGCAGTTGTGCTATTTCTTTCTGCACGTCCCACGGGATTAGTTCGTAGTCGGCAGAGAACTTCTTGAAGTTGAAGAAAATCTCGAGCACGTCGAGTGCAAACGACACTATCTTGTGGTAGATGGTGTCGCCCGCAATGTTGCCGTGCCCGTCGCGGTCAACGTTTCCGCACAGTTCGAAGGCGTGTCTTGCCAGTTCAAGACTGGCAAAGGGTGTCGGCACCGACGTTATGGGCAGCGCGGCGGCTGCCCCCGAAGGGTCGATTATGTTGTTTATCTCGTTTTGCCCGTATTGCTTTGAGTTGTCCCATCCGTCGAGGTTCTGCGACCCTCCGGAATGGAGGCGGAATACATGTGCCATAATTATTGTAGGTTAAGCCGTCGGGCGACAGCATTGTCTATCGCCACCCAGTGCACGTTCATGAAATAGTCAGTGTCGGAGAGCCGCTTCTCCATTGTTGCCGATGCCTTTGCCACCTCGTCGTCGATGAGCGTGAAACCGTCTTTGTTGCCCACCAGACGTCCCAGCAAGCCCACCGGTTTCGGTTCGTAGCCCACCACCGAGTGGAAGATGCTGCCGAAACCTTCGGGGTTGAAAGCCCTGAACGAGCGGCTGTTGCCGGCCATTTCGCGCAGCCATTCGTCGAGAAACGAATCGAGGAATGAACCGAGGTCGCGGTAGAAGTCGCGCAGAAGCATGTCGGCGGTGAAGCCGCGTGCCTTTGCCCACGCTGCGCCGAAGGTTTCGGGCAGATGGTGGCAGCAGAACTGCGCGAACATGTAGAATGCCACGAGCGGCCTTACAAGCACCGAGCGCGTTGACGGCGAGAGCATGCTCATGTCGAGTTCGGCGGCGACCGACTCGGCGGCAAACTCCTTGTAGATTCCAGCGCCGCGCATTACCGACGCGTCGCGTGCGAAGTCAACCACGGCAAGAGCCGCTGCCATCTCGATGAAATGCGCGTCGTTGCGCTGTCCCGACGAGCCCTCGCGGTTTTCGTAGGCACTTGTCATGTCGTCGGCTATGTAGTAGAGCGCGTCGGTGTCGAGGTTGTTGCGGTAGTAAGTGAGTGCCGATTTTGCCTTCGACACGAATGTTGCCATGTTTATCTCGCTCTCCTCGTCGGCCTTCAATCCGAAATAAGGAAGCACCGACAGTGCCCCTATGGGTGCGGCTGATATTACGGCGGGGTTGGAGAAGCTGCCGAACTGCTGCGCCTGGCGCAATGTCTTTAGCAGAAGCGGAAATCCTGCGGCCCCGGTTCCGCCGAATATCGAACTGATGATGAATATTCGGTCGCCCTCGGCGAATGTCTGCATGAGGTCGGCAAGCGCGTTGTTGCCCGGCGTGCAGAAGTCGTTGAGCACCACGCTGCCCATGTTGGGGTTGCCCTTGAAGCCCTCCTGCATCTGCGCATTGAGGTTTTTCTGGCTGAAGAGGAGGCTCATCATGGCCTTGTTCTCGCGCGACAGACTGTCGAAGCCCATGTATGCGCCGAAAGTCTTGTTGCCCACATCGGCCACACGCAGCTCGAAGCCGGTGCCCTGGTCGTCGATTTTAGTCTTGAAGAAACGCGATTTCGTGCCCGAACCGAAGGTGAGGCTCTCACGAATGGCCTTATACTTTTTCAATCCGCCCACGGTGCGCGTGAGGTCGCCGTTGCTCTCGTCGGGGTCGATTATAACCGGAATGACGGTGTCGACGCCCATGTCGACGCCCGAGGCAAGCAACATCGAAAGTGCCTTGAGCACCCGTGCGCCCGTGCCGCCTATTCCGAACAGATAGAGTTTGCTCATTGTCGTTGTGCAGTTAGAATGGAACGTAGCGGCACTTCACGCTGATGCTCTTCATCACGAGCGACAGCACGACCGAATAGGCCGCCGTCCACGCGAAGCATATCGCCGCGAAATACATGTAGTCGGCATCATCGATGAGGTTGCCCGACACGTGGGCGTCGCTCATATAGTCGTATAGTCCGTTGTAGGCGGTGTTGTAGCCGATGAGCGCTACAACTGCCGAGAGGCATGCCACGAGCACGGCCCACACCCATGTCTTTGCGAAACGCACATTGTCCCACAACTTGTAGTAGACGAGGAGCGCGGCAAGCGGCAGTGCCACGAGCCACAGAAACGGCCCTTCATAGAGTTCGGCCTTGTACATATACTGCGAGAACTGCCCCAGATAGGCTGCTCCCCACAACTCGAAGAAATTGGCTGCTATGTCACCCATAGGTCATCGTTTGTATTTTTTTATGTTCACGTCAAGTTTGAAAATGCGCTTGCCTGCTATGTCGTAGGCATTGTATATGCCCTCCACGAGCTTGCCTATGGCAAAGCTTTTCGACGGCGGCGGCACCGTGCCGGCATCGTCGTCGACGTTGGCTTTGGCCACCCATGCCGGGATGTTGTTGCGCAGACTGATCGTGACGCGTGCCGATCGGCGGTCGACGGGAGCCTGCACCTGTATGGCCACAGGGCATGCGGGCGTTGCGGCGAAATCGCCCATCGACACCTGCGAAGCCTTCACCACCTGTATGATTTTGTAGTCGGAGGGCTCCACCTCGTAGTTGGCCGCGTCGGTGGCATAAGCCTCGTCGGTGAAGAGCTGCGCCACATCGACCCCCACGGCAAAGCGCATGGTGGAGGCATCGCGGTCGGGCTGCATCATTTCGATGTCGAGCGAGTTGCGGTTTCTCTTTATGCGCCACGCGTTGGTGTAGTCGGAAGTTATGGTGCAGGCATTGGCGGCGTCAACAGTCCAACTGTCGGTGGAGAGATAGAAACTGTGGGCCAGACCCGGAAGGGCATCGGCACGCATTCCGGCACAGAGCTTCTTCAGGGCAGCCTTGTCGCCCATGATCACCACATAGTAGGGCCGTGCCGCACGGCAAGGCATCGGAGTGTCGTTGCGGTCGTAGTAAGTGCCGTCGAACTGCGACTTGAACTGCATGATGACCGTAGCAAACTGCGGGCGCGAAGCTATTGTCTGCAAGAAGGCAGCCGTGGTGGCGTTCTTGGCGTTGTCAATCTCGCTCGTGACGTTGGCAACCGAGTATATGCAGTCGGAAAAGAGCACCGAGATGGTCTGCGGCTTGGTGTTTTTCAGCACACAACCGAAGATTTTGTTTATGTCGGTAGACGCGGTGTTGCCCACTTTCATTCTTTCCGGAGTAAGGTTCTGTATGAAGTCGATGGCTTTCCCGTCGGTTTTGTATGCCTTGTCGTTGATGAAGCTGAAGCTTGTGCGGCTGCAGAAGTTGGCGGCCGAGACTATCATGCGGCCCAACACGTCCTTGAACTCGGTGCGTCCGTTCACATATCCGTCCATGCTTGCGGAGTTTTCCATGTAAAAGTCAACGTTGTATTTCTTCAGGTCAACGCTCGGTGCGGCTGCAGCAAGCACGCCGTCGGTGCCGTCGATGCGCGGGTGCTGCACCGTTTTGCCGGTGCCTCTGACGAGGGCGAATGCCACGACAGCCAGCACAGCAAGTCCAACGGCGAGTGATATTTTCTGTTTCATTTCTAAAGTTTGTAGTTTTCAACTGCCCGCAACGGCATTTCCAAAACGGCCGCACAACGGCCCTATCAGTTTAGTTGCCTTCCGCACCGGCGCACACCCGTAAACCGGTGCATGCAAAACAAGCGCAAAACCGCTGTCGGGAAGCGCGCGGTTTGATTTGCAAATATACGCATTATTTTCCAACATAGGCTTATTTTCACATTAGTTTACACTTGGAGGCACACAGAAAAGCACGCCCAAGCCACGCATTACAGAACCGCCGGCACGCCCAAGAAGCCACATGCAGCAAAAACACGGCGCGCCCGGCAAGGCGAAAAACCTTTCGCAAAGGCCAACAAAGCCTTGTTTGCAGCACGACAACACCTTACCTCCTACACGACAAAGCCTTGCCGCAACCGCAACAAAGCCTTGTTTGCACCACAAGGAGAGCCATTTCCGGCACAAAGAAGCCTTTGTTGGCAAGAAAATTATTGCCCACTTCAACAACGGCAAGGTGCAACACAATGAAACACAAGCACATTACCGCTGCACACACGAGAACGACATAAATTCGGGCGACGGCACTACCGACCGAGAATATGCGATTTTCAGAGGTTAAACAAAGTTAATTTATACAACAAAAAGAAAACGCATAATAGCAGTTGCATGCACTGCCCAACCACGGTTTTTGCTGCGATGCACCAAAGACAAAGAGGTGTAGGCAAGGCAAAGAACATGGAGCTGATGCAGACCGGCAGCAAGGTTGCGCCGAAACGAAAAGGAGAAACAAAAAAAGCGTCTCTCTTTTTGAGAAACGCTTTCGATGTTGGGATACTCGGACTCGAACCAAGAATGACAGGACCAGAATCTGTAGTGT
>CAVDJG010000050.1:0-10226 GCA_963609005.1 Acidaminococcaceae bacterium | reverse complement strand
AAGCTCGCGCAGCACCACAAGGCAGCACAAGCGGGCCGCGCTGAATAACCAAAAACCACACGCAATGAAGCAAGCCATCATAGCCGCCGCAATGATCGCGGCATGCACAGTAGGGGCAGCGGCACAGCAAACAACCGCCGCCATAGGCACATGGAAGGCCTACATGTCATACCACGACATCACGCGCATAGTGCGCCACGGCCAAATGGCCTATGTAGTGGCATCGGGCAACCTCTACACCTACAACACATCCGACCGCAGCGTCACCACCTACGACAAGGTGAACGCGCTCAACGACTGCGAGATTGCCGACATAGCGTGGGCCGACGGGGCCAAGAAGCTCGTGGTGCTCTACGGCAACAACAACATCGACCTAATCGACGAGAGCGGCAACGTGCAGAACCTGCCCGACTACTACAACAAGTCGCTCGCACTCGACAAGACAGTGAACAGCCTCATCACGGCCGGACGCTACGCCTATCTGTCCACCGGCTTCGGCGTGGTGGTGGTAAATGTGGCCAACGCCACCGTGGCCGACACCTACAACCTGGGCGTGAAGGTAAACCGCGTAGCGGTGAACGGCAACACCATCTACGCCGCCACGGCCGCGGGAGTATACCGTGCCAACCTTGCCGACAACCTTGCCGACAAATCGAACTGGCACCTCATAATCGACTACGTCTACAACTACGTGGCCACACGCGGCAACGACCTCTTCGTGGCCAACAACTCGGGATTTTCGCAACTCGACCCCGCCACGGGCAGGCTCACGCGGTTGTGGACTCCGTGGTTCACCAACATGGTGGTTGAAAACGGCACGTTCTACTTCTACGGAAGCGACCACACCTACATATACAAGTCGGCCACCGACCGCATAGAGCTGCCACGGCAGTTCACCGGCCTCGCCACCGACCCCGCCGACGGCACCCTCTGGGCCACCGACACCGACGGCACGCTGTGCAACGTGACGATCGCCGCCGACGGCACACTGTCCACCGTCGCCACCGGCATACGCCCCGACGGGCCGCGCTACAACTACTTCGGCTTCATGCGCCACACCGGCGGCAAGCTCTACACCACCGGCGGCACCGACAGTCCCGAGCGCCCCGCGTGCATACAGGTGCTCGACGGCGACAACTGGAGCATCTACGACGACAGTTTCGCGGCATCGCTCGGCCACCGCTACCGCACGGCCTACGCCATCGCGCTCGACCCCGCCAACCAGGAACACGCCTATGTGGGCATGCAGTCGGGCCTCTACGAGTTCAACGGCGGCAAGATGACCAAGCGGTGGAACAAGGACAACAGTCCGCTCGTGCCCGCCCTCACCACCAGCGAATACAACTACACGCAGGTGTCGGCCCTCACCACCACCTCCGACGGCCACCTGTGGTGCTTCAACAACAGTTCGCGCGACGGCTCGACAAGCCTTTTCGAATATTACGACGGCACATGGACATCGCACCACAAAGCCGAGTTGAACGACAAGACGGGCAAGTCGATGCGCGAGGCACGCTCAATGATAACCGACAGCCGCTCGCTGCTGTGGTGGGGCAACAACGACTACCGCCTGCCGGCCATAGCCTGCTACCAGCCCTCCACCGACGCACTGAAGCTCTACAGCTCGTTTGTAAACGAAGACGGGACAAACGTCGGCGTGACCAGCGTGACATGCCTGGCCGAAGACTCAGGCCACAACATATGGCTGGGCACCAACGCCGGACCGCTCATGCTCGAAGCCTCGGAGATAAGTTCGGGCGGCGAGACGTTCACACAGGTGAAAGTTCCGCGCAACGACGGCACCAACCTTGCCGACTATCTGCTCTCGGGCGTGCCCATAACATCGTTGGTAATCGACGGCGCAGGGCGCAAATGGTTCGGCACCAACGGCAACGGAGTATATCTCATAAGCGCCGACAACCTCACCCAGGAGCAGCACTTCACCACGAGCAACAGTCCGCTGCTCTCCAACGACATCGAGTCGGTGGCCGTCAACGATGCCACCGGCGAAGTGTACATAGGCACCGACAAGGGCCTGTGCTCCTACATGGGCGACGCCACACAACCCTCGGAGAAGATGACCAAGGACAACGTGTGGGCCTATCCCAACCCCGTCACGCCCGACTACACCGGCCTCGTGACCGTGGTGGGCCTCACCCTCGACGCCGACGTGAAGATTGTCACCTCGGCAGGCACGCTCGTGGCCTCGGGACGCAGCAACGGAGGCTCCTTCACCTGGGACTGCACCGACCGCAACGGCAAGCGCGTGGCCAGCGGAGTGTATATGGTGCAGACAGCCACGAGCAACGGCAGCAAGGGCACCGTGTGCAAGATAGCCGTGGTGAACTGACCCGCCTGCCCCGCGACACAACGCCGCCGCCCCGCGCAGCGGCCCTCCTGAACAAAAACAACTACAATGCACAAGACCGACAAATGGCTCCTGGCGCTCGCCGCCGCCTACGCCGCCGCGCTGATAACCGTGCTCGCCGTGTTCGGCTACACGCCGGGCAACGACACCGACGGCTACATAATGCTTGCCAAGACATGCATAGACGAAGGCCAGCCCTACCCCTGCACGAAGCTCATCAACGAGTTTCCCTTCATCTGGAACATAGGATCCATCAACATCATTGCCGCCTCGTTGCGCCTCACCGGATCGGTATTGCCGCTGCTGCCCATATTCTGCCTGCTCAAGGCACTCACCGCCCTGCTCACGGCAAAGATTGCCGGGCGCCTCATGGGAGGCCGCGCCGCCGTGGCCACGATGCTGCTCTACATGCTCTATCCCAACAACTGGGGGCAGAGCACCATGCTGCTCAGCGAGCTGCCAATGGTGTTCTTCTGCACATGGGGAGTATACACGGCCACGGGCAAGCCCACCGCCGCACGCCTCATAGCCGCCGGCGTGCTGCTGTGCGCCGCCAACTGGTTCAGGTCGATAGCCGCGATATTCATCATAGTGCTTGCCGTGCACCACATAGCATTCCACCGCCGCGACGCACTGCGCCGCATTCTGCTCATAGCCTCGGGCTACGCCGTCACCGTGTGTGCCATAGGCACCGAGACATGGAGCCGCACCGGCTACTTCGTCTACCAGGGCGACGCCTTCTGGTTCAACATGACCGACGACGCCTACGACGGATCCTCGCCCGCACCGCACTACGGACAGCCCCTGTTCCAGAAGGGCACGCTGCGCTACATCGACGACATGGAGAGCAAAAACTGCTTCGAGTGCAGCGACATCTGGCGCGACCGGTGCCTGCCGTGGCTGCTCACCCACAAGGCCGAATACCTTTCGAAGGTGCCGTGGAGAATATACTACATGTTCTACAACGACACCGACAACATGGCGGCATTCACAAGCAAGGCCGAAAAATACGGCACAAAGAAAGCCACGCTCACCGTGCCCTACCGCAGTCTGCTCACGCAGGCACCGCAGCTCAGCCTCTACCAGCGGCTCTGCGTGATAGCCATGCTGTGCTACTACATACTCATGATCTCGGCAGCAGCCGGAACCGCCATGCTGCTGCGCCGCCGCAACTGGCACGCACTGCTGCTGCCCGCGCTCGCAATAACGCTCGTCACGCTGGGCACGGTGCTGCTCGTGCACGGCGAGACACGCTTCAAGGCACCGCTCATGCCCTATGTATTCATGATGGCCGGATATGCCTGGCAACGGGCCGCAGCACACGCCGCACGCCTGTGCGGCACAATCAGACAAAAGCACTCACCCGAACAACATATATGACAACACATCCTCTCTGGCAAGACGACTACTGGCTGCTCATAATGCAACTCTACATGAGCAAGCCCACGGGCATGAAGTCGCCCTACTCCAAGGCCATGGTCGACCTCGGCATAAACCTGCACATGCCGCCCAAGTTTCTGCACGCACAGATGCGGCGCCTGCGCGACCGAGCCACACCGCAACTGCAGCGCATCTGGGACACCTACTCGGCCAACCCACGCAAGCTCAACCGCGACGCCCGCAAGCTGCACGACATGCAGGGATTCGGCGCGGCCGGCACATTCTACGAAGGAGTTGACACGGCCGACACCTTCGCCATAGCCTACCGGCCCGTTGATCCAACGTCGCCAATCACTCCCGTGATGCTCGTCATCCTGCTCAACCTCTACTACAGCCTCACCCCCATAACCATGGTGGCCGACACGCCCGAGGTGCAGCAGGCAGCACGCCTCATGGGCATAACCGTGGCCGACACCGTGCGCGTGCTGAGCATCTACCAGACATTCGACCCCATTCTGCACCGCCAACCGGCACAGCCCACGCCGCTCACCGAGGCTTGCCGCCGCACATGGCAGCAATTCGGAGCCGAAGAGCCCGACCGCCTCGCAGCCGAAGCGGTGAAGCTCGGCGAATACTTCAAATAGCCACGGCGAACATTTAAAACAGCCACGGCGCGGCACCAAGCCACGCCCCATACGACGGGCAAGGCAGCAGCACGGCGCAACATATTTTCCACCTTTCAAAAAGAAGGCTTCTTTGCACTGCAAGGAAGCCTTCTTTGCATCGCAACAAAGGCTTGGTTGCCCGCCAAACAAGCCTTCTTTTCCATTCGGTGTCCGGAGCGACCGACGTTACATCAATTGGAGTGATGAGCACCAAGCCCTGCAAGGGCTTAACAATCGCAGCCCAGGGTGAGGAGGGAGCGGAGCGACCGACGTAACCCTGGGTAAACGGTATATGGTAAGGGTGGACTGAAAGTTCACCACAATACGCTGCAAACCGGTGTGCAAATGGCGCATTAATGGTTGTGCTGAACTTACAGTCCAGCCTTGATGCAAACACTTTACCCAGGGTTACGCATCACGGCTCCGCCGCGCTGCTCACCCTGGGCTGTTATGTTGCGCCCTTGCAGGGCTTGCGCACAAAACCACACAAAAAAACCGACGGCAGCTACACACGACAGCAGCGACGTGTGGTAAAAAAAATTACTGATGTCAAAAAACAACTTCAAAAAAATGTTTTTTGCTGCCAAGCAAGCCTTCTTTTCCATTCGGCCGCACACGCGGCACGACAACACCAATAATGCCGGGCCCGAAACGGCGCGACAAAAAAGCGCGCAAAAAAAAACGGATGTTGCCAAAATTCACTATCTTTGCACTCTGACTGACACCCCCGCCCCGCCCCACGGCAACAAGGCCGCACGGCACCGCAACCGCACCCAAACCAACGACGACAATGGCCCAGAAACTCATACAGACACAGGATCAGCGCCTGCAGCAGGTGCAGCGCCTCTCGGCGCAGCAGATGCTCCAGGTGAGGATGCTCGAGATGCCCCTGCGCGAGCTCGAGGAGAACGTCAAGGCCGAACTCGACGACAACCCCGCGCTCGACGCCGCCACACCCGACGACGCCCTCAGCCACACGGGCGACGGCACCGAGGGCGACACCGCCAGCGGCGAGGCCGACACCGAGGGCGACGACTTCGACACGCTAAGCGAGCGCGAGCAGCGCCACGACGCGCTCAACGACGCGCTCGAGGGCATAGGGCGCGACGACGAAATGCCCGTGGCATCCTACCGCACGGCGCAGGACGGAGGGTCGGCCGACTACGAGGAAATGGTGTGGGGCGACACCACCTCGTTCTACGACAAGCTGAAGGAACAGATGGCCGAAACCGAGCTCACCCCCGACGAAGCCGAGATAATGACCTATCTCATAGGTTCGCTCGACAACGACGGACTGCTTCGGCGCGACACCGGAGAGATAGCCGAGGAGCTGGCCATATACCAAAACCTGTACACAAGCAAGGAAGAGGTTGACCGTGTGCTGCAAAAGCTGCAGACATTCGACCCTCCCGGCATCGGGGCACACGACCTGCGCGAGTGCCTTCTGCTGCAAATCTCCCGGCGGCGCGACGACGACATGAAGCCGCTCATGCGCCGCGTGATAGCACAGTGCTTCGACGACTTCACCAAGAAACACTGGAACCGCATAGCACAGACACTCGGCATAGGCGAAGGCACGGCCGCAAGGCTGCGCAACGAGCTGCGCAAGCTCAACCCGAAACCCGGAGCATCGCTCGGCGAGGCCGAAGGACGCAGCCTGCAGCAGATAACGCCCGACTTCATTGTAGACACCGACGACGACGGACACGTGACGTTCACGCTCAACAGCGGCGACGTGCCCGAGCTCACGGTGTCGCCCACGTTCATGGCAATGGCCGACGCCTGGCGCAACAACCGCAAGTCGATGAGCCGCCGCGACCGCGAGGCCCTGCTCTACGCCAAGGAGAAAGTGGAGCGCGCACAGGGCTACATAGAAAGCATTAAGCAGCGCCGCCGCACGCTAAGAGCCACCATGCAGGCCATAATCGACTGGCAACTGCGATTCTTCCAGGACGGCGACGAGGCCGACCTGAAACCCATGATATTGAAAAACATAGCCGACCGCACCGGGCTCGACATATCGACGGTGTCGCGCGTGAGCAACGTGAAGTGGGCACAAACCAACTGGGGCACCTTCCCGCTGCGCTTCTTCTTCAGCGACGGCTACGACACCGGCGACGGAGAAACACTCTCCACACGCAAGATAAAACTCGCACTCAAAGAAACAGTGGAATCAGAAGACAAGCGCAAACCGCTCTCCGACGACGCCATAACACGCGCCCTGGCCGAAAAGGGATTTCCCATAGCACGGCGCACCGTGGCCAAATACCGCGAACAACTGGGCATTCCAGTGGCACGGCTGCGGCGCTGAACACACCACACGCACCACCACGACAACATCACCAACACCGCAAAATGAACGAGAAGAACATTATCCTGGCCGCACGCATCCTGAGCATGGCGTTCACGCCGTTCTACCTGCCCATGCTCGGGCTGCTCGCGCTCTTCACGCTGAGCTACCTCAGCCAGCTCCCCTTCGCCTACAAGGCAAGCGTCATGGGCCTCGTCTACCTTTTCACCATCCTCATGCCAACGCTCATCATACACCTCTACCGGCGCAGCCAAGGATGGAACCTCACCGAAATGGGGCGCAAGGAGCGGCGCATAGTGCCCTACATCATCTCAATCCTGTGCTATTTCGCGTGCTACTACGTGATGCACCGCTTTAACATTCCCCACTTCATGAGCAACATACTCATGGCCGCACTCGTCATACAGATACTGTGCGCACTCATCAACATCTGGTGGAAAATATCCACCCACACCGCAGCAATAGGCGGCGTGGCGGGAGCACTCATGGCATTCTCGGCACTATTCCTCTTCAACCCCGTGGGGTGGCTCTGCGTGGTGACAGTGCTCGGCGGCATGGTGGGCACAAGCCGCATGGTGCTGCGCCAGCACACGCTCGCCCAGGTGTGCGCCGGATATGCCGTGGGGTGGCTCGCGGCAATCATCGTCATACCGTTCGTGTGACGGCACACGGCGCCACGCACAACAACCGACTAACGTAAAAACACCATCATATATGAAACCATTAGTAAGCATCATCATGGGCAGCACAAGCGACATGCCCGTAATGGAAAAAGCATGCAAGTTTCTCAACGACATGCAAGTGCCCTTCGAGGTGAACGCACTGTCGGCACACCGCACGCCCGACGCAGTGGAAGACTTCGCCAAGAGCGCCGCACTGCGCGGCATAAAGGTGATAATAGCAGGGGCGGGAATGGCCGCCGCACTGCCCGGAGTGATTGCCGCCAACACCACACTGCCGGTGATTGGAGTTCCCATCAAAGGCATGCTCGACGGGCTCGACGCCATGCTCTCCATAATACAGATGCCTCCCGGCATTCCGGTGGCTACCGTAGGAGTGAACGGAGCCATGAACGCCGCCATTCTCGCAACCGAGATGATCGCCCTGGGCGACGCCGCAATAGCGGCCCGGATGGGCAACTACAAGGCATCGCTCGGCGAGAAAATAGAAAAGGCCAACCGCGAACTGGCCGAGGTGAAATACGAATACAAAACCAACTGACAAAGCACATGGTTGACTTATTCAACTACCGCCGACGCGAAACCAACGCCGTGCAGGTGGGGCAAACGGCAATAGGTGGCGGCAACCCGGTGCGCGTGCAGTCGATGACCACCACCGACACCAACGACACCGAGGCTTGCGTGCAGCAGGCCGAAGCCATAATAAAGGCCGGAGGCGAACTCGTGCGCCTCACCACGCAGGGACGCCGCGAGGCCGAAAACCTGAAGAACATCAACGCGCAACTGCGCGCCGACGGCTACACGACACCCCTCGTGGCCGACGTGCACTTCAACGCCAACGTGGCCGACGTGGCTGCACTCTACGCCGAGAAGGTGCGCGTGAACCCCGGCAACTACGTCGATCCGGCACGGGTGTTCAAGAAAATAGAATACACCGACGAGGAATACGCCGACGAAATAAAGAAAATCGAAGCGCGCTTCGTGCCATTCCTCAACATCTGCCGGCAAAACCACACGGCAGTGCGCATCGGGGTGAACCACGGTTCGCTCTCCGACCGCATCATGTCGCGCTACGGCGACACGCCCGAAGGCATCGTAGAAAGCTGCATGGAGTTTCTGCGCATCTGCCGACGCGAACAGTTCGACAACGTGGTGATAAGCATCAAGGCATCAAATACCGTGGTAATGGTGCGATCGGTGAGGCTCCTCACCGCTGAAATGGAACGCGAAGGCATGCACTACCCGCTGCACCTCGGAGTGACCGAAGCCGGCGAAGGCGAAGACGGACGCATAAAGAGCGCCGTGGGCATAGGAGCACTGCTCGCCGACGGACTGGGCGACACCATTCGCGTGAGCCTCAGCGAAGCCCCCGAAGCCGAAATTCCCGTGGCACGGCACCTCGCCGACTACATGGCACGGCACGAAGGCCACCTCGTGATCCCGGCCGAGGCAGCACCCGACTTCGACTGGCTACGGCCCGCACGGCGCCCCACACGGGCATCGGGAGGCATAGGCGGAAGCAACGTGCCGGTGGTGATAGTGTCTGAAAACGGCAACGGCGGCGGCAAGGGCAACACCCAGTTCAACCCCGACCTCACCCCCGACTACATCTACTGCGGACAAAACCTGCCCGCCGAAAGGCGCGAAGGACAACGCTACATCGTGGATTTCAACGTGTGGAAAGGCCAGAAAGACACCTACCCCATATTCCCCACCAACGCCATGCCGTTCATGGCTGCCGTGAAAGCCGACGTCAAGTTCCTCGTGATAAAATACGGCACGCCCACCGAAGAATACACCGCTTGCCTCAAACAGCACCCCGAAACGGTAGTGGTGTGCACCGGCAACCATCAGAACCGGCTCGGCGAGCAGCGCGCACTGGTGCACGAAATGTGGCGCAACGGGCTCTACAACCCCGTGGTCATGGCCGAAATGTACCGACACAGTGCCGCCGAAAAGGCCGACTTCCAGCTCGAAGCCGCAGCCGACATGGGTGCGCTGATGATTGACGGACTCACCGACGGACTCTGGTTGATGAACGACGGCGACATAACCACGCGCGACACGGCCGAAACAGCATTCGCCGTCTTGCAGGCAGCGCGCCTCAGGACATCGAAAACGGAGTATATATCGTGCCCCGGATGCGGCCGCACGCTCTACGACCTGCGCACCACCATCGCCCGTATAAAAGCCGCCACGGCTCACATGAAAGGCCTAAAAATAGGCATAATGGGATGCATCGTGAACGGACCGGGCGAGATGGCCGACGCCGACTACGGCTACGTGGGAGCCGGACCGGGACGCGTTTCGCTCTACAAACAGAAAACTTGCGTAGAGAAGGCCATTCCCGAAGCCGACGCAGTGGAGCACCTTCTGCAACTTATCGAGGCCGACAAACAAAAAAAACAGTGAATATGACAACATTCAAGGCAAACCCTCTGCGATACGACAACGCCGCATTCAGACGCTGCGGAAAATCGGGCGTGATGCTGCCCGAGGTGTCGCTCGGCATGTGGCACAACTTCGGCGCTGCCGACCCTTACAGCCGCAGCCGCGAAATAATGCTGCACGCATTCGACCGGGGCATAACCCACTTCGACCTGGCCAACAACTACGGCACGCCGGCAGGTTCGGCCGAAGAGACAATGGGGCGCATCCTGCGCGACGATCTGCACCCCTACCGCGACGAACTGTTCATATCTACCAAGGCAGGCTACGAAATGTGGCCCGGCCCCTACGGCAACTGGGGGTCGCGAAAATCGCTCATGGCAAGTATCGACCAGAGCCTCGGGCGCATGGGAATAGACTATGTTGACCGGTTC
>CAVDJG010000049.1:0-10252 GCA_963609005.1 Acidaminococcaceae bacterium | reverse complement strand
TCTCGGTGCGGACATTGTTTTTCGAAGGGTCGAAACCAAACAATTTCTGAAGCATGATGTTGTGTTTTGGGGGTTATTTTCTTATTTATGCGCTTTGTTTATTGCGGTGCGTGGCGTGGCGTTTTCAGAAGTCCCACTTTACGCCGAGGCACGGACGGCACTTGAAACCGCCTGTAGAACCGAAGTTGTTGCTCAGTTCCACCTCGCCGCCCACGCTCAGGTTGTCGCACCCGAAGTGCTGCCCCACGTTATACCACAGCTGCGGTTCGGTTATGAACACTGTCTTTGCCACGTCGGCCGAGCCGTCGGCCTTGTAGTCAACGGCGTGTGTTTCCCACCAGAAGTCGGCGAAGCCGTCGAATTTCAAGCCTTTCACGCCGAAGATGTCGTTGCATGTCCACACAGCGGTTAACTGCATGGGCACGTCCTGGTCGGTGGCTTTTATTGTTTTATAGAGTGCCTGGAGCGTGAGTGTGTTGCGGAATGTCTTGTCGTGGATGAAATATTCTACACCGAAGAGCCACGCATTGTTTATGGGATAGTTTTTGGTTATGCCGCCGTTATACTCCACATGCAGGCTCCAGTTTTTCATGGCCGTGTTTTGCCAGAAGTTCAGTGCACGCGAAATCTCGGTGTAGGTGCCGCCCTGCGCAATGTTTTTGCTCCCCACTATCATCTTGTCGTAGTTGAAATCGTGGTCGACAAAGAAATAGGTGCTTCCCCATTTGTCTTGCTTGAACATTTCAAGCGTGACTGTGACATACTCGCGGTCGGAGCCGAAATCGTAGAGAATTTGTGCGTTTACCTGTGCCTTGGCCGACTGTGCCCAGACACTCATCAGTGCCATCAAGGCAATACATAGATTTTTCATGTGCGGTTTTGTTGATTTATGGTTGTGTAGTTCATGTCTCGTTTGCCGTGCGGCGGCGTTGCCACTGTCACAGAAAGCAATGTGTGAACAAAGATAGGCATTTTTCTGCACAATATGCCTTCTTGGCGGCAATGTTTTGCATAGCGGCCAACAATTTCACGACTGCGCCTTCGGAACGCGCTGCTTGGAACGTGGGCAGACGCCCGTTTTTTAACTTCAAAACACCAGTTTTTAGCACACGTTTACATTTGTTAACTCCAACAATCACACAATCACGCACCAACTGTCATTTGTTTCACAATACGGCGGTTTTCGCACCTTTTCATCAAGTCGTTTATTTTCAAGTAAATACATCATTATTCAATTTCAATAAAACGATTTTCGCACCGAAATGCGCCGAAAATGGGCCGAAAACAAGGCTTTGTTGCAGCAAAACGAAGCGTTGTCTGCGCCGCAACAAAGGCTTGCTTGCAACCCGACAAAGGCTTGTTTGCCTCGCGGAGAAGCCTTTGACGGCAATCAATCGCTGTTTTCCGGGGCTGCGAAAGGCGTTTCTTCCCGCTGCCGCCACCTGTTTGCCCGGTTTCCGACGTGCTTTTTCCGTTTGTCGCCGGAGCCTCAACCTTGTTAAAAAAATTAACCTTCAAGCATTATTCGCGCATGCACTGTGTGCGATAACATAAAGACATCGCGCAGTAAGCCGGGTTATTTCTTATAATCAGTTGCCTATTGTAGCATTTTCGTTTGCAACAGAAAGTTTTTTATGTCGGCACATTACATTTTCCCACAAAATTCTTGCTCGGAAAGTGACAAATGACTATCTTTGCCGAAAATACTGTGGCCGTGATTATCGCCTTACAGAAATCATTTGTCAACCACACGCAATATTTTCCATATCAAATTGTACTGTGCGCGCACCCAGCACATGTATCATTTGCTACGAACAGTATTCGATGCAGTGAGGGAACGCCCTTTGAAACGAGAAAGACAATCAAATCATAAAACAAACCGCTTATGAAAAAAACTTTACATGCCATTCTGTTGGCAAGCATTATGGCTCTGCCTTTAGGAGCTTTTGCCAACGATGACAATCCAGTGTCGCATCAAATGAACATAGGCGTAGCCATGCCTTCGGGCGGACCGCGCTACTCGTGGATTGACGGAAAGATGCCTTGCCCGGCAAACACAATACACTCCGAGCCCATCGACGTGTCGGTGAAGGGCAACAAAGGCATTGCAAAATCAGACATGAGTCTGACTTCATACAACAACCGATACATGCGCAGCCAGTCGTTCATGTATTTCAACGGCAACTCCAGCCCCATTGAAGGCATCGTGGTGCACGGCTTGTTCATGAACAGCAGCTACACCTGCGACAGCGTGTCGTGTCTGGGCCGTCTCGCCCTCGACAACTATGTGCCAACAAAGCCGTTGCGCATGGGCGTAGCGTTTTACGAGAACAAGAACGGCGAGCCCGGCAAGGAAATATATAAGGAAGAAATGGATGTGTATGGCGTAAAGTCCAACGGCACCGTGGGCGAAGCCGAACACAACGAAGAGGTTGTCCCGGCCTACCAGTTCACGCTCAATTTCAAGGAGGCAGTGAGACTTGAAAACGGATTCGTGAGCGTTTATGCCGCCGACACAGGCGAGAAATACAGCACGGCATTCGTGCTCGTGCACGATGCCAACGTAACCGAAAGCGGACTGCTGCGTGCCTGGTTTGATGACACCGACAACATGACGCAATATTCGGGGTGTTTCAACTACTGTATGCTTGGCGACGCATCGAAATCGCTTGCCGACAAAGGTCTGAAATTCACCCGCGTGCTAAGCCCCACATCCACCGAGCACGGCAAATTTGCCAAGGTGCAGGTGGAAATAAGCAACTACGGTTCGACTGACGTGAGCGATGCCACACTGCAACTGTATGAGGACGACAACCTGCTGGCCCAAGAGGTGGTTGACGAAACCATATACGCGGGCACGACATACAAATACACGTTCAAGAAACGCATCGACTGTTCGGCAGAAGGAACCCACGACTTCAGCATCGAAAACGTGACCCCCGGCGATGCCCTCTATGCAGGCCGCGCCATAACTTTCTCGACTGCCAACAACGGAAGCGACTGCAACTCGCAAAGCACCTATACCGCACAATATAAATACATAACGTCGGTAGACTTGGGCAGCATACACAAGGAAAGCAGCTGGAGCCAGTATTCTGACTACCGCAACCTGAAAACCGACTTAAAGCCGGGCGAGACTCTCACGCTCAACGTGGAGAAAATGGCCAACAATGGCGACTATCTGAAAGTGTGGGTTGACTGGAACGGAAACGGATCATTCGACGACACGGGCGAGTTTATGGGCTATATAGCACACAGCACCCTCGACATAAAGATACCCGAAAACGCCCAGGCCACCGCAGGCGAGAAAACCATGCGCATCATTGTGAGCGACAAGGACGTGTCGCCATGCGAAACCTACACTTTCGGCGAAACCGAGGACTACACAATCAATGTAGTGCGCCCCGAGAACTCGCCTGCAACAGTTACCGATGCAAAGGAGTTCGACCTCGACGAGACGGTGCTCGACAACAACAAGCGCACGCTTGAGATTGCAAACGAAGGCGATGCCGAGCTTGAAGCCAACTACACTGTTGACTATCAGTTGCCGTTCTCGCCCAATGTAACGCCCATTTACAAGGCTCCGGCAATAAGCCGCTCTGAGGCTCCGGCAATCAAATATGCACAGGCACAGTGCACCGCTGCACAGAAAGAGCCTGCCGCAACCGACGGCGACCCGCTCGTGCTCACCTACAGCGGCGACTACTCAGGCTACACCGGAAGCGACAACATTTATGTGAACTACGCTCATTTCTATCCCGGAAACACATTGAAGAGCATCGAGGGAATGAAGATTTCGTCGATCGACGTCTACATCTCGTCGGCAGCACGCAAGTCGTTTGTAGCCGTATGGAAAGGCGCAGGCGTGCAGTTTATGAACGGCGACGCCATAACCAAGCAGCAGTTCACGCCCGTGGAGAACTCCTGGAACCACATCGAACTTGAAAATCCAGTCACAGTGGGCGACGAAGACCTCTTCGTGGGATGCGCTCTTGAAGGCTGCAAAAACATAACCGGCCTCGTGGGCATCGACCGCGGCCCGTCGGTAATAGGCTACGGCGACCTCATCAGCATCGAGAACAACAACTATTGGTGGTCGCTCGCCGACCTGGGCTACGACGGCAACGTGCTCATACGCGCCAATGTCACAGGGCAGCGCACTCCTGCCGTGAGCTGGCTGAGCATCGACAAGACATCCGACAAAATTGCAGCTGGCAGCAAGTCGCAGCTCAACCTTACTATTGATGCCTCAAAACTCGACGAAACAATTTATGACGCTGTCGTCAAGATTGCCTCCAACGACCAGCTCGCACCTACGGTTAAGATTCCGGTCTACCTCGACCTCGACAAGTCTACGGGCATAAAGGTGCTGAAAGGCGACTCGAAATCGAAGTTCCACGTAACTTCCGACCGTCGCATCGTGCTCGACACCGACAGCCATGTGGCCTACATCGCACTCTACACCGTTGACGGACGCCAGGTTGAAATGCGCTTCGACACCAACGTAGTGAGCGCCTCAAGCCTGAAGCCGGGCGTATATGTGGCCAAGGCCGTGCTAGACAACGACACCGTGGAGACTGCATCTATCAGCATACAATAAACAATAAAATACTTAAAAACCCAAAAGCTCCGCCGCCTTGCAGCACAACGCATGACGGCGGAGCAAAAAAACGAAACGCTTATGAAATTGAAATCTTTACTTTTCACTGCTGCAATGGCTCTGACCGGCGTTAGCGCTCAGGCACAGTATCAAATCATCAACTCGCTGCCCGTGCCTAAAGTAGACAAAGCCTCAGCGGTAAGCGAATACGGATTCTACGCCAACTGGGAGCCCGTAACCGACGATCCGGGCGACGCCCTCGGCTACTATGTGCGCGCCTATGTTGCCATGCAGGCAAAAGAGGACGGACAGAAATTCTATCTTCTCAACACCGATTTCAGCTATCTGAAATCTTCTGGCACCGAAGAAAACCCCGACAACCCCATCAGCAACAGCAATACTTACGTAATGAGCAATCTTTCAGCCCCGCAGCGCAGCGGCTGGACAACATTAAACCGCGTAGGCGTAGACGGCGAGCTTTGCCTCAACGGCGCATACAACTGGATCATTGCCAATGCCGCAGTGATGTATGCCATCTCCGACCTGAGCGTTGGCGGCGGCGAAGTGCACTTCAAATTCCGCATAAAAGGCGACGGCATAGCCAAGAATTTCACGGTGCAGTTGCGCAACACCGACACATTCCCCAATGAGGTTCTCGACCGCAAAGACCTGGAACTCACCACCGAGTGGCAAGACGTGGAGTTTGTGCTGAAAGGCGGCATGGTGCATAGCGACATCCTCTTGATGGGCAATGAAATGGGCAACCAAGACGCCATGTTCTATTACATCGACGACATTCAGATATGGCAAGAGCTCAAAAAAGGCGAAATCGCACGCTCTCTTTACAGCGACACATTCGTGAAAGACGACATCGACGCCTATCATACGTATGTCTCTACATACGATCTGAACGAGAACGAGTCGTTTGCCTACTCGGTATGCACCTACAACTACGACGGCATCAGCCAAGAGTCTGACATCGTCTACCTCGACAGCAACATCAAGACAGGCGTGAAGGGCATCACTGCCGACGGTGCATCGGCCGTTGACGCTTCAACTCCCGTCACTGTCTACAACCTGCAAGGCGCAGTGGTGGCACGCGGCACAGCAGGCAACGCTCCGTCGCTGCCCTCGAAGGGTGCCTACATCGTGAAGACTGGCGACAAGGTGCGCAAGATTGTAAGCAAGTAATCACACAGACATTCACACACGCAGAGTGCCGTGTCCTCGCCCGGACACGGCACTCTTTTGCTGTATGCCAGCGGCAAAAAAGCCGACTACCACACGGAAATGTCAAAAAAAACGCGTAATTTTGCACTCCGCCAGCAAGTCAAGCACCGATTTGCTGCACTGGTTTTAGGAAACAGAAGCACAATGAAATTATACTCAGATGCCGAACTGGCAGACATTCTTGACAAAGACATATTCCATAAAATAGGCGACGCCGCCGACTCGCTCGGCGTGGAATGCTATGTCGTGGGCGGCTATGTGCGCGACATCTTCCTCGAACGACCGTCAAACGACATCGACGTGGTGGTTGTAGGGAGCGGCATTCAGGTGGCCGACGCACTGCGCAAGACGCTCGGCAAACGGGCACACATATCGGTGTTCCGCAATTTCGGCACCGCACAGGTGAAATACAAAGGCATTGAAGTGGAGTTTGTGGGAGCACGGCGCGAGAGCTACACGCACGACTCGCGCAAGCCCATAGTTGAAGACGGCACCCTTGAAGACGACCAAAACCGACGCGACTTCACCATAAACGCCATGGCAATATGCCTCAACAAAGAACGGTTCGGCGAACTTGTCGATCCGTTCGACGGCATCTACGACCTTGAAGACGGCATCATACGCACCCCACTCGACCCCGACATAACGTTCAGCGACGACCCGCTGCGCATGATGCGGTGCGTGAGGTTCTCGGCACAGCTGCGCTTCATAATCGACGACGAAACCTTCGACGCTCTCGGACGCAACGCACAACGCATAAAGATAATAAGCGGTGAGCGCATAGCCGACGAACTGAACAAGATAATGCTAACGCCACAACCGAGCCGCGGACTGATTGAACTGCAACGCTGCGGACTGCTGCAGCTCATAATACCCGAGCTTTCGGCACTCGACATCGTGGAGACACGCAACGGCAGAGCACACAAGAACAACTTCTACCACACGCTTGAAGTGGTGGACAACGTGGCCATGCACAGCGACAACCTGTGGCTAAGATGGGCCGCACTGCTGCACGACGTGGGCAAGACAAAGAGCAAACGGTGGGAGCCTTCGGTGGGGTGGACATTCCACAACCATAACTTTCTGGGCGCGAAAATGGTGCCCGAGCTCTTCCGCCGCCTGAAACTTCCGCTCGACATGAAAATGAAATATGTGCAGAAACTCGTGGATTTGCACATGCGGCCCATAGCCATTGCCGACGAGGAAGTGACCGACTCGGCCGTGAGGAGGCTGATGAACGACGCCGGCGACGACATCGACGACCTCATGACACTGTGCGAGGCCGACATAACCAGCAAAAACGAAGTGCGTAAGAAACGCTTCCGCGAGAACTTCCGCACCGTGCGCGAGAAACTCACCGACCTGAAAGAGCGCGACTACAAACGGCTGCTACAGCCGGTAATCGACGGCAACGAAATAATGGAGATGTTCGGTTTGCCACCCTGCCGGGAGGTGGGCACACTGAAACAGACGCTGAAAGACGCCGTGCTCGACAACCGGGTGCCCAACGAACGCGAACCGCTCATGGCACTGCTTATGCAGAAAGCCGCCGAAATGGGGCTTGAAACAAGCCGTTGACAACGCATCTTGACAATATGAAAAAAGGAGCATTTCACCCCAAAGGAGAGATGCTCCTTTTCAATGCATTCCGTTGCACGGGCACCGACATGCGCACACGGCCCGCCAACCACCCCGCACAAGAAAACGGCACACAACCAGCAAGGGGCACAAAGAATATGTGCGGGCACACAACATGGAGTTGCAAAAAAATCAAAAAGGCAGAACAAAAGTTGTTAAATGTTGGTTTCTTTTGTTCCACATTATAATTAATGTGATTAATTTTGCAACCGAAAACTTAAACACATAAACAAGTTTTCTTTACATAAGGCAACTCAACGACATAATAAGCAATAAGCAAAAAAATATAGTAAGAACTAAAATCAATAATTTAGTAGTATTAGGTATGAAAAAAACAAAAATCTTTTTGGTAGCGGCTTTGGCTGTGGTGCTCGCCTCATGTGGTGGAGGCAAGAGCGGTGGCAAACCCGATTTCGGCGACAACGAATATGCCGTCCGCACAATCGAGGCACAGAGTGCCGACTTGCAGACCACCTATCCGGCAACAATCAAAGGTATGCAGGATGTGGAAATTCGTCCGAAAGTTTCAGGATTTATCACCAAACTCTGCGTGAAGGAGGGCCAGACCGTGAAGGCCGGACAGCTTCTTTTCGTCATCGACAACGTTACCTACGCAGCAGCAGTGCGTCAGGCAAAGGCCGCAGTCAACTCGGCCAAGGCGCAACTCAACACTGCCCGTCTCACATACAACAACTCTGAGAAACTCTTCAAGAACAACGTTATAGGTTCTTACGAACTTCAGTCGGCCAAAAACTCGCTTGAAGCAGCCGCTGCCGCAGTGGCACAGGCAGAAGCTTCCTACGTTTCGGCCAAGCAGAACCTGGATTTCTGCTATGTAACAAGCCCCGCAAACGGTGTCATCGGCGACCTGCCCTACCGTGTGGGAGCACTCGTGAGCGCATCGAGCCAGCAGGCTCTCACCACCGTTTCCAACATCAGCACGATGCAGGTGTACTTCTCTATGACCGAGAAAGACTTGCTTGAAATGACAAAAACGGCCGGCGGACTGCACACCGCCATAAGCGATTTCCCGGCAGTGAAGCTGAAACTCGCCGACGGAACAATATACAACCAGCCCGGACGCGTGGCTACCGTGAGCGGAGTAATCGACCCCACAACCGGATCGGTGTCTATGCGCGCCGACTTCCCCAACCCCGATCACTTGCTCAAGAGCGGCGGCTCAGGTTCGGTGGTAGTGCCCCACATAAGCAACTCGGCCGTAATCATCCCGCAGGATGCAGTGTCGCAGGTGCAGGACAAGTATTTCGTGTATGTCGTGGGCAAGGACAACAAGGTTAAATACACCTCTGTAACAGTCAACAGCAACAACGACGGCAAGAACTATATCATCGACAGCGGACTCCGCGTAGGCGACCGCATCGTGGTGAACGGCATATCCTCGCTCACCGATGGACAGGAGATAAAGCCCATAACTGAGGCACAGTATCAGGAGAAACTCAAGAAAACAGAGCAGATGGGAGCCGACCAAAGCGACCTCGGAAAGCTCAAGAAGGATTTCGGTAAATAACAAAAGAGACAGTAAATGAAATTAGATAATTTTATAAAGCGTCCGGTGCTCTCCACCGTGATATCGATTCTCGTCGTTATCCTCGGTGTGCTCGGACTCGTGTCACTGCCTATCGAGCAGTACCCGAACATCGCTCCGCCTACAATCATGGTGCGTGCGTCCTACACGGGAGCCAATGCACAGACTGTGCTCAACTCTGTTCTCGTGCCGTTGGAGGAGCAAATCAACGGTGTAGAAGGCATGACCTACATGACTTCAAGTGCCACCAACGACGGATCTGCATCTATCACCGTATATTTCAAGCAGGGAATGGATGCCGACATGTGCCAGGTGAACGTGCAGAACCGCGTGTCGCAGGCATCGGCACTGCTTCCGGCCGAGGTTACAAAGGCCGGTGTGACGGTGATGAAACGCCAGTCATCAACGGTTATTCTGTTTGGTCTTACCGCAGAGGACGACCGTTACGACGACCAGTTCCTTGCCAACTACGCCAACATCAACGTGGTTCCGGCCATCAAGCGTGTAAACGGTGTGGGCGAGTGCCAGTGCTTCTCGCAGAAAGACTATACCATGCGTCTGTGGATCGACCCTGTGCGCATGAAGAACTACGGTTTGATGCCGAGCGACCTCACCGGCGTTCTGTCGCAGCAGAACATCGAAGCCGCCCCGGGTTCGGTGGGTGAGCAGAGCGACAACCAGTATGAATACACACTGCGCTACCGTGGACGTCTGCAAACTCCCGAAGAGTTTGGCGACATGATTATAAAGTCTACCACCGACGGACAGACAATTCGCGTAAAGGATGTGGCCCGCGTGGAGATGGGTTCGCTTTCTTATTCGGTGGAATCGAAGCTCAACGGCAAGCCTTCTGTCACCATGATGGTGACACAGACGGCCGGTTCTAACGCCACCGAGATTGCAAGCAACATCAAGAAACTGCTGAAAGAGCAGGAATCGACACTTCCTCCGGGCGTGCATTTCGACGTGATGCAAGACGTGACTGAGTTCCTCTTCGCCTCAATCGAAGACCTTATCAAGACCCTTGTGGAGGCGTTCATCCTCGTGTTCATCGTTGTTTACGTGTTCTTGCAGGACTGGCGCTCAACGCTTATCCCGCTCATTGCCGTGCCGGTATCACTCATCGGTACATTCTTCTTCCTTTATGTGTTCGGCTTCTCGCTCAACCTCCTCACGCTGGCAGCCCTTGTGCTCGCCATAGCCATTGTGGTGGACGACGCCATTGTGGTGGTGGAGGC
>CAVDJG010000048.1:0-10262 GCA_963609005.1 Acidaminococcaceae bacterium | reverse complement strand
TCTTGTGGTGCTCCTCACTATGCCTTTGGGGCATGCACTGATGATTGTCATGGACAAGACAATGACGCCCGAAACGGTGCATTATTCAGCCTTTCTCATGGGGCTGGTAGGTCTTGTCATAGTCGTTGCCGGTGTTATAGTCAGGGGAGACACCAAGCAGACACTATGCGGACTGCTGGGCGGACTGCTTTTCTGGACCGGATGGGTGGAGTTTCTCTTCCAGTACTACACGACCCGTTGGGGCACGCAGCCCGAAATGGAAAACGGAGAAATCGTCACACGTCCTGAATATCTTGTGCTTCCCGCCACCTTCGGAATGTGGATGATGATTATGGTGCTCTACATCTTCTCCACGAAAAACGGCTGCAATTTCATCAACTGGTGGCAGCGTGTGCTTTTCCGTTCACGCAAGAACGAAATTGCAGCGCGCCCAATGACACGCCACACGAGCATCGTGACATTCATGGAACTTAACATGATTCTTTGGGCGAGCTACCTGCTTCTCATGTTCTGCTATGACAAGAATTTCCTCGGCGACCACCACCCCGTGACAAGCATCATTGCCGCCGCATGTCTGGTAGGCAGCATCTTCATTTTCAAGAAGCAGCTCAGACTGTCGTCATGGGGCGCAAACATCCGCATGTCAATTGCTACAGTCGTGGTGTTCTGGGTGCCCGTTGAAGTGCTCGGACGTTTGAATTTCTTCAAGGAGATATGGGTTGAGCCTGAAAAGTATGCCTTCCAAATGACCTGCATACTCGTGGCCTTCTTGGTTTTGCTGGCAACTGTCATGGTTGCCGCGAGAAAGAGCCGGAAGCAACCACGCTGACTTTACGATAAGGCACATACACAAAGCGGGGGCGACGCGATAGTGCGTCGCCCCCGCTTTGTGCAAGGTTACGGAGCAATGCCCGTGATTCAGAATATCTGGAGCACTTCCTTGATGTCGTCAATCTTCTTCAGATTCTCCATTATCACCTTCACCTCGTCGCGGTCGTGCACCTTTATTTCTATTGTTCCATCGAAGATTCCATCATCGCTCGATATTGTCATACGGTGTATGTTAACGTCAAGCTTGTCTGAAATCACCTCAGCCACGTCGTGGAGCATACGCTTGCGGTCGATGCCACGTATTTCGATTGTCGCGTCGAAGAACATCTGTTTGTGCATGTTCCATTTTGCATCGAGTATGCGGTTGCCGAAACTCGTTTTAAGGCGTGCCGCCACCTTGCAGTCGCGTCGGTGTATCTCGATGCGCTTCTTGTTGTCGATGTAGCCGAGCACATCGTCGCCCGGTATCGGGTGGCAACATGCCGGGAACACGAATGTGTTGATGTTTTCCTCGCTGAGATATACAGGTTTTTTCTTGTTGAAGCCTTCGCCAACGGTGAAGAACTTGGGAGCTTGTTTCGTTTTCTTGCCCTCATGACTGAGAAACGGCACATACTTGCGCCATCCTGCCGACGTTTCTTTCTTTTTTTCGTGCAACTCGGAGAGGTCGTTATCGCCGAGAATAACCGAGCGTTTGCCTATTGCAAGAAAGAGATCGTCGTGTTTCTGAGCGTCATGCAGAGTGCACAATTTGTTGAGCACTGTCGTAGTCATCTCATATCCGTTGCTGCGCAGCCATTCCCCGAGCATTTCCTCTCCCTTCTTCTGCGTTTCGCGGTTGTCGCGGCGGAGCACAGCCTGTATCTTTCCCTTGGCCTTCGCGGTTGACACGAAATTTATCCAAGAAGCCTGCACATGCTGCGATTTCGACGTGAGTATTTCCACTTGGTCGCCGCTTTGCAGACGGTGGCTGAGCGGAACAAGCTTATGGTTAACCTTGGCTCCGATGCAGTGCGTACCGAGAAAGGTGTGTATCTGGAACGCGAAATCGAGCGCGGTGCACCCCGCCGGCAAAGTCTTAATCTCCCCTTTCGGTGTGAACACGAATATCTCGCTGGCAAAAAGGTTGAGTTTTATGGTGTCGAGGAAATCCATGGCATCGGGCTGCGGGTCGTCGAGGATTTCCTTTATCGTGCTCAGCCAATTGTTCAACTCGCTGTCGTCGTCGATTATCTCGTTGTCGCCCTCCTTGTATTTCCAGTGTGCCGCAAAGCCCTGTTCGGCCACTTCGTCCATTCTGTCGCTGCGTATCTGCACCTCAATCCACCGGCCCTGTTTCGACATCAAGGTGACATGGAGTGCCTGGTATCCGTTGGCCTTGGGATGGTTGACCCAGTCGCGCAGGCGGTCGGGGTGCGACTTGTATATCTGGCTTATCGCCACATAAATCTTGAAGCACTCGTTTATTTCTTCGTCGCGTTCCTTGGGAGTATAGATTATACGCACGGCAAGGATGTCGTAAATCTCGTCGAAAGTGACATGCTTGTTCTGCATCTTGCTCCAAATGGAGTAAGGGCTCTTCACGCGGGCCTTCAATTGATAGTCGATGCCCATCTTGTCGAGGGCTTCCTTTATCGGGGCGGTGAAGAGATTAAAGAGAGTGTCGAGCTTTTCCTGAGTGGAAGCCAGTTTTTTCTCGATTGAGGCATATTCCTCAGGATGCTCGTAGCGGAAACTCAGGTCCTCCAATTCGGTCTTTATCTTGTTAAGACCGAGACGGTTGGCAAGTGGTGCGTAGATATAGAGCGTTTCGCCGGCAATCTTGTATTGCTTGTTGGCAGGCTGACTTGCGAGCGTGCGCATATTGTGCAGGCGGTCGCATATCTTGATGAGTATGACACGGATGTCGTCGCTCATCGTGAGAAGCAGTTTCTTGAAGTTTTCTGCCTGAGCCGATGCCTGTTCTCCGAATATGCCTCCCGATATTTTGGTAAGGCCATCGACAATCATTGCAATCTTGTTGCCGAAGATGTTTTCTATGTCCTCAACAGTATAGTCGGTGTCTTCAACCACATCGTGCAACAGTGCCGCACAGATGCTTGTCGACCCCAGTCCCATTTCCTCGCATGCAATTTGCGCCACGGCAATGGGATGCATTATGTACGGTTCGCCCGAAAGCCTACGTACACCTTTGTGTGCCTGCCGCGCGAAATTGAAGGCTTTGCTTATTATGTCGATTTTCTTGCGGTGCCGCGATGCGGTGTAAGTGTCGAGCAAATGTCCGAATGCGCCGTCGATGAGGCGGTCGTCGGCAGCCTCACGCTGCTGGTCTTTCATGTCCTGGTCGTCCATATTCGGTGTCTTCTATGGTTGGTGGATAGTGTGCTACTTAATTCTGAGCTTCTTTCCTGCCCTAATGCTGTTGCCGCTTATCTTGTTGAGCTTGCGCAGTTTTTTCACCGTGGTGTTATTGCGTGCGGCTATTTCCGACAGAGTGTCGCCCTGACGTATGGTAACGTTGCGCTGCCGTTCGCGCCGGTTGCGCTTGTTGCGGCCCTTGGCGCGCCTTGACGCCGACTTTCCGTAACTTGCTCGCGAGCCGCGCGACGAGTAGGAAGGAACGTCATCGTTCACGTCCACCTCGGTGCGCTTGCCCAACAATTCATCGGCATTGTAGGCATATACCGAATCTTCATGGTCGATGAACGAGTTGACGAGCATAGCGGGCAAACGCAGTGCCGAAGGCTTTGAACTTCCGTTCACGATGTTGCGGCGGTATTGGGGGTTGAGTTGCTTGAGCTGTTCGATGTTTACATTGAGCACCTTTGCCACCTGCTCGAGATGCACGTCGCGGTTCACCACCACGGTATCGGTTTTTGTAGGCAGGTCGGTCTGCATCGGGCAGATATTGTGCTCGCAGTAATAATTCATTATATAGTTGGCAGCAATGAATGCCGGCACATATCCGCGTGTTTCGCGCGGCAAATAGGGGTATATTTTCCAATAGTCGGTTTCGCCCTTCGAGCGGTGTATGGCCTTGTTTATTGTCTCTGGTCCGCAGTTGTATGACGCGATGACAAGGTTCCAGTCGCCGAATATCTTATACAAATCGCTGAGGTAATGGGCTGCTGCATAAGAGGCTTTCACCGGGTCGCGGCGCTCGTCAACGAGCGAGTTCACTTCAAGTCCGTAGCGCTTGCCCGTAGCGAGCATGAACTGCCACAAGCCCGTAGCTCCCACCCTCGACACGGCATTGGGATTGAGTGCCGACTCTATAACGGGCAGGTATTTCAGTTCCAGAGGCAGACCGTAGGCTTCAAGAGCCTCCTCAAAGGTGGACATATAGAAATTCTGCGTTCCGAGCATAAGGCTCACCGAACGGCGCAGGCGGCCGCTGTAACGGTCGATGAATTTCTGCACCACATCGTTGTAAGGCATTTCAATCACCGTCGGAATGCGGCTGAGCCTTTCCTTGTAGATTTCCTTGCCGTACACTGGGTTTACATCAGGCATATTGCAGTCGCTGCTTGGCTTTAGATATGTCTTTGCATTGTAGGCACTAAGCAGACTGTCATACTCGTTGGTCATAGCTTCGGGCAGGTCGATGACCTCTTCTTCGCCCTTTGCATTGGTCACAGTGATTTCCGTATCGCTGTTGTCGGTTTGGGCAGAAGCCTGTCCTCCGATTCCGAAAATCACTGCGGCAATCAAAAAGAATTTTCCTTTCATCAATTTATTATGTTCTTTTTCTTTCGGGTAGTCCAGGACAATGCCCGCTCCCGTAGTTTTATTTTTTCTGTTCACTGGGCGAGTTCAGCCGTTCAGAAATTCAGGCTGCAACTCACCCCGAGTGCGTTGCCCTTCACCGGGTTTCTGTCAATCCGGTTGTTTATCACGGCCGGCTCCACCCGCAAGCTCAAGTCATTACTTATGTCAAATTCCGAAAGCGAGGCATCGACATAGGCATCGATCACCGAGAGGGCGTAAACTGCCACAAGACAGAAGAAACTCATGTCGCGCCAACGGCGGAACTTGTCCTTGCGCTTCTTGAAAAGCGTCTGGTAGCGCGACAGATTAGAATCGTCAATTTTCGCCCCAAGGTGCAAAAACTGGTTGTAGCTCTGCGTGTTCGGGTCGTCGTCCATAATATCCTTGTAGGCTTGTGAGTAGTCGCGCAACATCTGGTTGTTCCAGCGCATTGCGTAGGCACATCCCACAAAACCGCCATACACGATGGGCAGCTTCCAGAATTTTCTGTTGTATATCTGTCCTGCCCCCGGCAGCACTATGGCCAGCCACATGGCTTTTTTCGCGTTTGGCCGCCATGTATTCCAGTCGCGTTTCATGCTTCGTGCCACCGAGTCGGTCACGAAAACAACCCGTGCACTGTCGGCAGCATCCATCATCTGCCCGGCTTTCAGCACGCTGTCGTTGCCGGCATACAATCCTTCGGTTATGCCGCCGGAGCAAACTGTGCGTGCCGACACTGCCACAGTCGCCATGAGCAGAGCCACGGCAAGCACAAGTCGCGATAATTTATGCAATGGTTCTGTCACTTCTGCTTACTGTTTCATTTTGTCGAAGAGGCTCATGATGTGCTCCAAGTCCTCTTCGTTGGCAAACGGGATTGTGATTTTCCCCTTGCCTTTCGACGAACATGTCATCTGCACCTTTGTCTGCAAGAAATCAGACAGGCGGTTGCGCAGCACGGTGTATTCCTCGGGCAGTTTTGTCTTGGCCACGATTTTCTTTTGTCCGCTGGCCACATCCTCGCCATTCTTGAGCATCTGTGCCATTTCCTCAACCTTTCTCACCGAGTATCCGTTTTTCTGCACCTCGTTGAACAGTTTTATCTGCAACGACGGACTGTCAATGGCCAGCAATGCACGGGCGTGGCCCATGTCGATTTCCTTTTTCTGCAATGCCATCTGAACTTGTGCCGGAAGGCGCAGCAGACGCAGATAGTTGGTTATGGCCGTGCGGCTCTTGCCCACTCTTTCCGACACCTTCTCCTGCGTCATGCCTTCGCCTTCGAGCAGATGCTCATAGGCCAAAGCAATCTCTATGGCGTTGAGGTCTTCGCGTTGTATATTCTCGACGAGTGCCATTTCCATGACATTCTCGTCGTTTATTGTGCGTATATATGCAGGGATTGCAGTGAGCCCGGCCATTTGCGAAGCTCTCCATCTACGTTCTCCTGCGATTATCTGGAACCGGTCTTCGGCCACCTGGCGCAGTGTTATTGGCTGTATTATTCCAATCTCGCGTATGCTGTTGGCCAGTTCACGCAATGCGTCAGGGTCGAAGTCGCGCCGTGGCTGGTTGGGATTTGCCTCTATTTGTGCCAGCGACACTTCGTTTATGGTCGATGTTCCCTGCGTGCGCACGCCGTTTGTATCGATGAGTGCGTCGAGGCCCTTTCCGCCCTCGATGTCGTCGAGACCGCGCCCGAGGACGCTTCTGTTGTATTTCTTGTGTACGGCCATTGTGTTATGCTGTCGTTATATTGTCGTTTAAATGGCTGCTTATTTTCTGTCTGCATCCGCCGGTGCAACATCCGTGCGGTTGCGGTTTATTATTTCTTTGGCCAGCGCAAGGTGGTTCTTGCTTCCAACCGAGTCGGCATCATAGAGAATTACCGGCAGTCCGTGGCTCGGACTCTCGCTGAGCTTCACGTTGCGCTGTATTACGGTTTTGAACACAAGTTCCTGGAAATGCCTCTTCACCTCGTCGTATATTTGGTTGGCAAGACGCAACCGGCTGTCGTACATGGTGAGCAGGAAGCCCTCTATTTCGAGTTTCGGGTTGAGCTTGCTCTTTATTATCTTGATGGTATTGAGCAGTTTCGTTATGCCTTCCAGCGCAAAATACTCGCACTGCACGGGGATTATAACCGAGTCGGCGGCGGTGAGAGCATTGACCGTAATCAGTCCGAGCGAAGGACTACAGTCTATCAGAATGTAGTCGTAGTCGTCGCGCACGGCATCGAGCATGTTCTTTATCACCCGTTCGCGGTTTTTCAGATTGAGCATTTCAATCTCTGCGCCCACCAAATCGATGTGGCTGGGTATTATGTCGAGCCTGTTTATGTCGGTAGTGTAAATGGCATCGCGCACATCGGCATGGTCGATGATGCACTCATAAAGAGAACAGTCCACATCTTTAATGTCAACGCCGAGCCCGCTCGATGCGTTGGCTTGCGGATCGGCGTCGACCACGAGCACGTTTTTCTCGAATGTGGCGAGCGATGCCGCCAGATTAATCGTGGTGGTTGTCTTGCCGACACCGCCTTTTTGGTTGGCCAATGCTATGATTTTTCCCATTTTCTAAAACTCCTCCATAACCGGACATAGACACACCCTGTCGGCCGCGCCGCGCCAAGGGTCTGCGGGCTGCCACACAACGGGGTCTTTTCCCGGCAAAATCATTTGGCAAAGTTACATATTTTATGCGAGAAAAGGCTATATTAAACCTTTTTTCGTACTTTTGCAAGTGAAATAAAAGAGAAAAGCATGAATAACAAAAAGCCTTTAATACTTGTCTCCAACGACGATGGCTACCATGCCAAGGGCATAAACAGCCTCATCGGGATGCTTGCCGACATGGCCGACATCATAGTATGCGCGCCCGAATCTGCACGTTCGGGATTTTCGTGCGCATTTTCGGCCACCATTCCACTGCGCCTTAAACTGCGCCGCAAGAGCGAGGGTGTGCAGGTGTGGTCGTGCAACGGCACGCCTGTTGACTGCGTGAAGCTCGCCCTCGACCAGTTGTTCGACGGCCGCAAGCCCGACATGGTGATTGGCGGAATCAACCACGGCGACAATGCGAGCGTGAACACACATTACAGCGGAACGATGGGTGTGACGCTCGAGGGATGCATGAAATACATTCCGTCGGTGGCTTTCTCGTTGTGCGACCAGAACGACGACGCCGACTTCGAGCCGCTGCGCCAGCTCGTCAGAAGCATCACACGCAAAGTGCTCGACAACGGTCTGCCCAAAGGTGTGTGCCTCAACGTGAATTTCCCGAAGGCTGCATCGTTCGCCGGCGTGCGGGTGTGCCGCATGGCCAAGGGCACTTGGGGCAACGAGTGCGTCAAGATGCACCATCCGCGCGGCTACGACTATTTCTGGATGATAGGTCACTACACCAACGACGAGCCTGATGCCGACGACACCGACAACTGGGCCTTGCGGCACGGATATGTGGCAATAACCCCCACACGCGTCGATGTCACCGCCTATGAGATGATCGACAGTATTAACGGCTGGCAGCTCTGAGCATGAAATACTACCTTATAGCAGGCGAGGCAAGCGGCGATTTGCACGCTTCGCATCTCATGCACCGACTGAAGGAGCACGATGCACAGGCTGAATTCCGGTTCTTCGGCGGCGACAAAATGGCCGCAGAGGGCGGCACAATGGTGCGTCACTACCGCGAACTCGCCTACATGGGTTTTGTTCCGGTGTTGCTCCACCTGCGCACCATATTCCGCAACATGGCGATGTGCAAAGCCGACATTGCGCAATGGAAGCCCGATGCAGTGATACTCATCGACTATCCGGGCTTCAATCTCGACATAGCCAAATATGTACACCGGCATTTGCCGTGCCGCGTGTACTACTACATTTCGCCCAAGATATGGGCATGGAAGGAATGGCGCATAAAGGCCATAAAACGCGACATCGACGAGATGTTCTCCATTCTGCCCTTCGAAGTGCCTTTCTACGAGCACAAACACCACTACCCTATACACTATGTGGGCAACCCAACTGCCGATGAGGTGCGATCGTTCAAGGCTGCCTACAACGAAAGCGGAAGCGCATTCAGGCAGCGGCACGGGCTCGACAGCCGCCCGATAATAGCTCTGCTCGCCGGCAGCCGACAGCAGGAAATAAAGGACAACTTGCCGGCCATGGTCGAGGCAGCAAGCCGTTACGGCAACTACCAATTGGTGTTGGCAGGCGCTCCCGGCATCAGTCGCGACCAATACATGCGCCACATCGAAGGCGTTGGTGTAAAACTCATCGACAACGACACCTACGCCCTGCTCTCACACGCCGAGGCAGCAGTGGTGACAAGCGGCACGGCAACCCTCGAAACGGCTCTTTTCAATGTGCCGCAGGTGGTGTGCTACGAAACTCCCATGCCACGCTTCATAGCTTTCTGCCGCCGTCATGTGCTCAAAGTGAAATACATATCGCTCGTCAACCTCATCGCCGACAGCGAGGTTGTGCCCGAACTGGTGGCCGACACATTCTCGTCGGAAAACATAGCTTCGTGGTTGTCGCGCATTCTTCCGGGCGGAACCGAGCGGCAACGCATGATCGAAGGCTACGCTGTGGTACACAATGCCCTCGGCGATGCAGTGGCCCCCGACAATGCAGCACGCATAATGACACGGTTGCTGCAAACTGGCAAAGCGAAGTAAGCCCTCTTCGGGCAAACGCCACAAGCCGTGGCTAACGGTTCCATCTCGTTACAAAGTTCTTTACAAGACGCGTATATTCGGCCTTGTGGTCGCGGTAGGCCACGGCATGTGCGCTTCCACTGGCCACCCAAAGCTGCTTCGGGGCTGGTTTGGCACGGTAGAGCGGAAACACCATGCCGGTAGGAACAAAGTCGTCGTTGCCGCCATGTATAAACAGCATCGGCTTGCGGCACTTGGCCACTTGTTTTAGTGGCGAAGCCTCGCCAAACCACCAACCGTATTTCAACCTACACAACGCGCTCGTGGTATAGAGCAACGGAAACTCCGGCAACGAGAACTGCCCGCGCAATTCATGCCCGAACTCATCCCACACGCTCGTGTAACCGCAATCCTCCACAAAGCATTTCACAAAATCGGGCGTAGCTTCACCGGCCACACACATGGTCGTGGCAGCTCCCATCGATATGCCGTGCACCACCATGCGCGAGGGTTTTCCGGGCATGGCAAACATTCGCTCGGCCAAACCTATCCACGTCAGCACATCAAGGCGGTCGTTCCATCCCATCTGAATGTCGTTGCCATCGCTCTGCCCGTGCCCATGAAGGTCGGGCAATATAATATTGTAGCCCATGTCCTGTTCATATATCCGGGCTATGTGCAGCATGTCAACGGCATCACGCGAGTAGCCGTGCACAACCACGGCCGTACGTCCCATGGCACGCGGCGAACGCACAAACACGGCATGCAGACGTATGCCCGAAGGCATGACGGCAAATGTGTCACGCAGCGCTCCTATACTGCGCAGACTGTCAATCCACGGCCGCAGTTCAGGGTAGCGGCGCACTTCGGCTGCGATGTCGGGGATGCGCTTACGGTGTGCGCTCGACAGGGCATAGTCAATCATGTAGAAGCTACCGCCAACCGTAGCCACGACAAACACGACGGCAATTGCCGCCACTATATACAAAAGTTTTCTTTTCATTCGAAAATATTTAAG
>CAVDJG010000047.1:0-10413 GCA_963609005.1 Acidaminococcaceae bacterium | reverse complement strand
CCCTGCATGTGCCTACACTCAACAACAAGCTCGGACTGGGCGAGAAAAAGCAGTGCAGCAAGATGCTGAAGGACATTTATGGCACGAAAGACGAATTCTTCAAGGAAATCGACCTCAGCATAAAGAAAAACTGCCGCAAGATGCAGGACGTGCAGACCTATCTTGTGCAGTTCCAAGGCTTTACGCAAGACTTGATGATGCTGCTTGGCAATCTTATGAAGTTCAAGCTGCGTCTGCCTTCGTTCTTCAAGAGCGCGCTCTACACAATGACCCAAAAGACAGTGTCCGACATATTCAACAAAAACGATTATAGCGACGCCGGAGTGATAAAGACCGTCTTGCAGGTGAGAAACTTCAACAAGCGGCTCGGGTTCTCGCAGCAGTGGGTGACTGATTTTGCCTACCAGGTGCTGATGCTCGCCAAGAAAGAGCCAAAACCTGCCGACGCCGACACAAAAGGCAAATAAAGCGGCTGCGCACTGCCGCACAGGCGGCAGACACGGCGTTTTGCGGCACGGTGTGCATGGGAGAGAAATATATATGCGATATATTTGCGGTTGTCAAATATTTCTGCTAATTTTGTAACCAAATAAGGCATTATGGATGACGGCTCGAAATTGATTGACCGCTTCTCTACCCGCGTGAGGCAACTTGTCTTGCAATACAACGACTTGCAGGGTGAGAATGCCGCATTGCGCGCCGATATAGAGCAACGCGACGCCACCATAAGGCAACTTGAAGCACATGTGGCACAACTGAAAGGCGAATATGAAAGCCTCAAGACGGCACGGATGCTCGAGATAACCGACGGCGACATGGATGCCGCACAGAAACGTCTGGCAAAGCTTATACGCGATGTTGACAAGTGCATCACGCTCGTGAGCGAAAAGTAAAACTTTGCGATGGCTGAAGAAAACAAAGAGAAACTACGCATAAGACTGCATGTCTACGACACCGACATTCCCGTCAATGTGCTGCCCGAGGACGAGCCGCTTTACCGCGATGCCGCCTCGCTCATCA
The DNA here is from genome assembly GCA_963609005.1 of Acidaminococcaceae bacterium. Classification (GTDB taxonomy): domain Bacteria; phylum Bacteroidota; class Bacteroidia; order Bacteroidales; family Bacteroidaceae; genus Prevotella. The sequence goes on along the minus strand of CAVDJG010000047.1, from coordinate 9,393 downwards.
CAAGCACGGTTAATGCTTATGCGTCGAAATACAAAGGGCCGGCCAACGAGAAGGAAATTCTCTACATGACCCTCATTGAGATAGCGCTGCGCTACGAGATTGAATTGAAGCGCAACGACACTCAACCTTATCGTGATATTCTCGAAAAGTTGACTTCGGAAATCGAGGAAGTGGTGAAGTGACAAGTGAGAATATTAAATTAACTAACAATAAACAATGATAGGTATATTGATAACGGCCGTCGTGGCTCTCGTATTGGGAGGACTGGGCGGTTATGTGGTTTTCCGCTATGTGATACGCGGGAAATATAATGAAATGATAGCGGCTGCCAACAAGGAAGCCGAGGTGCTGAAGGAAAAGAAACTGCTCGAGGTGAAGGAGAAATTCCTCAACAAGAAATCGGAGCTCGAAAAGGAAGTGCAAGTGCGCAACCAGAAAATACAACAGAACGAGAACCGGCTCAAGCAGCGTGAGATTTCGCTCAACCAGCGCCAAGAGGAACTCGGCCGCCGCAAGCAGGAAGTGGAGCAGAACCAGCAGCGCATTGACAACGAGAAAAAACTGCTTTGCCTGAAACAGGAGGAACTCGAGAAGATGCAGAACCAAGAGCGCGAGAAGCTTGAGGAGCTTTCGGGGCTCAGTGCAGAGGAAGCCAAGAACCGTCTTGTGGAGAGTTTGAAGGACGAAGCACGCACCGATGCGGCAAGCTACGTGAACGAAATCATGGACGAGGCTAAGCTCAACGCCAACACCCAGGCCAAGAAAATCGTGATACAGACAATACAACGCGTGGCAACCGAAACGGCAATCGAAAATTCGGTGAGCGTGTTCCACATTGACAACGACGAGGTGAAGGGCCGCATCATAGGCCGCGAGGGCCGCAACATACGCGCTCTCGAAGCTGCCACAGGTGTGGAAATCGTGGTTGACGACACTCCCGAGGCAATCGTCATATCGGCATTCGACCCCGTGCGCCGCGAAGTGTGCCGCCTTGCCTTGCACCAGCTCGTGGCCGACGGACGCATACACCCGGCACGCATCGAAGAGGTTGTGGCCAAGGTGAAGAAACAGCTCGACACCGAAATCGTGGAGACCGGAAAGCGCACCGCAATCGACCTCGGCATACATGGCCTGCATCCCGAACTCATACGCATCGTGGGAAAAATGAAATACCGCTCGTCTTACGGCCAGAACCTTTTGCAGCATGCACGCGAAACTGCCAACCTCTGCGCGGTGATGGCTGCCGAACTGGGGCTGAACCCGAAGAAGGCCAAGCGTGCCGGACTGCTTCACGACATAGGTAAGGTGCCCGATGAGGAGAGCGAACTGCCGCATGCTCTTTACGGCGCAAAGATTGCCGAGAAATACAAGGAGAAGCCCGACATCGTGAATGCCATTGGCGCACACCACGACGAAATGGAAATGAACACACTGCTTGCGCCCATCGTGCAGGTGTGCGATGCTATCTCGGGCGCACGGCCCGGTGCCCGCCGCGAAATAGTTGAGGCTTACATCAAGCGTCTCAACGACCTCGAGGCAATAGCAATGAGCTATCCCGGCGTGACAAAGACCTACGCCATTCAGGCCGGACGCGAGCTGCGCGTCATTGTAGGGGCTGACAAGATGGACGACAAGGACACCGAGAAACTGTCGGGCGAAATAGCCAACAAGATACAGACTGAGATGACTTATCCCGGACAGGTGAAGATTACGGTCATCAGAGAGACACGCTCGGTGGCCTACGCCAAGTAGGGCACAGCACCAGTGCTGTAATAGCCGCCCCCACGCTGCACCGTTTCACGGAAAGCGTGGGGGCGGTTTCGTTTGTGGCAAATGGAGGCCGTTTCTCGTGGACTGTGCTGCGGGCGCGCAGTGCCGCGCACTGCCGCGGTTTGCAGGTTATTAAATTGTATACTTGGTTAAAATGTCATTATTTCTGTGCCAACGTGCGCCTGTCTCGTTTTTTTTCGATAATTTTGCATGCAATTAATTGTTCAAAGAAAGAATTTCGCGCCGGATGCGCTGCTTATTGCACTTGCCGCGCGCGTTATATATAAATAAGGTAAAGGAAGATGAAGAATTTTCTATTGGCTGCTTCGCTTATGGTCGCACCGGCAATGGCATTCGCGCAAAGCGGCACCAACTCTCCATACAGTCAGTACGGTCTGGGAGTGCTCAGCGATCAGACAAGTGGTTTCAACCGTGGAATGAACGGATTGGGTTACGGTTTCCGTGAGCACAATCAGGTGAATTTCCTCAATCCCGCCTCTTATTCGTCGATAGACTCGTTGTCTTTCATCTTCGATGCCGGCTTTTCCGGACAGATAACAAACTTCAACGATCACGGCACCAAGGTGAATGCCAACAACGCCAATTTCGAATATGTCGTTGCCGGATTTAAAGTGGCCAAGCCGCTCGGCGTGAGCTTCGGCATCCTGCCTTATACAAACGTGGGCTACAAGTATTCGAGCACAACCATGATTGGCGAGATTGCGTCTGACGGCACCTACACTACATACACCAATACATACAGCGGCAGCGGCGGTTTGCACCAGGTTTATGTGGGTTTGGGATGGAGCCCGTTAAGAAATCTGTCGATAGGTGTGAATGCCGGATACATCTGGGGAAGCTATACGCGCTCGGTTGTGAATGCATATAGCGATGCAAGCATAAACACCCTGTCCAAATACTATTCGGCTACGGTAAACAGCTACAAGCTTGATTTCGGTTTGCAGTATTCGGCAAAAATGTCGAAATCAGACAGGCTGACAGTGGGCTTGACATATAGCCTCGGCCACAAGTTGGCTTCCGACCCGAAATGTGAAATCATATCCACCAACTCACAAACGGCCGTTGCCGACACCGCGTCATATTCGGTGCACAACGGACTCGAGATGCCTACGGTGTATGGAGCCGGTATCGCCTGGACACATGCCAACCGATGGAAAGTGGGCGTGGACTATACATTGCAGAAATGGGGCTCTACTGAGTTCCCGAAATATAGCGACAATGGCGGAAAAGTGGGTTATGAACTTGCCAAGGGACTGTTCTCCGACCGTCACAAAGTCACTGTCGGCGGAGAGGTCTGCCCCGATGAAACAGGGCGCAACTTCTTTAAACGCATACACTACCGGCTCGGTGCATCGTATGCTACACCTTATTTGAAAATCAACGGGCTTGACGGTCCGAAGGAATATAGTGTGAGTGCCGGTTTCGGCATACCCATAGTAAACGGCTACAACAACCGTTCGCTGCTCAACATATCGGCACAGTGGGTGCGGCAGGACTCGAAGACATTCATAACAGAAAACTCCTTCCGCATAAACATCGGCGTGACATTCAACGAACGATGGTTTGCCAAATGGAAAATGGAATGATGCTGTGGACAGAAACGCATAGCAGATGGGCTTGGAAATCATAAAACGCGCATTACCGATATTGGCAGGTTGCGTGTGCTTCTGCTCGTGCCAAGAGCAGAAAGAGCACACGGCAAAGGCCATTCACGACCGCGATTCGGTGTCGATGATGACAAGCTACGGCGTAAACACTCTCATTTCCGACTCGGGAGTGATAAAATACCGCATCGTAGCCGAACGCTGGGAGGTGAACACCGTGCGCGTGCCTTCGCGATGGATATTCGAGAAAGGCGTGTTTTTCGAGCAGTTCGACGAGAAGTTCCATGTGCAGTCTTATGTGCAATGCGATACGGCATATTTCTACGACCAGAAGAAACTGTGGGAGCTGCGAAGCCGTGTCAGCATACTTACAAAGGACGGCTTGCGTTTCACGAGCCAACAACTGTTCTGGGACGAAAACTCGCATGAACTCTATTCTTACGTCCCGTCAAAACTCGTGACGCCAGAACGCACCCTGGAAGGCACTTATTTCAGGAGCGACGAGCGTATGACAAAGTACTTTGTGTCAAACAGTCGCGGCTCGTTTGAGAAGACCGACATTGCCGGAACGGGCGATACCATATCGTCGGCTCCCGATACTGTCAAGGCAGCAGTGCGCCAACAGGCATTGCCGCAGCGCAGGACACAGCAGTGATAAGGCTGCCGTGCCATACGGATGTATATTGATTATAAAGAAAACAAATATTTAAAGTGGACATCGACATACCTCTTTTGGTCGGCATCGCCGCAATGATGGCCTTGTCGGCATTCTTCTCGGGAATGGAAATTGCCTTCGTTTCAAGCAACAGAATGCTTGCGGAAATGGACAAGGGAAGAAACAAAATCATACAAAAGACAATTTCTGCGTTTTACAGCCATCCCAACGGTTTTGTGAGCACAATGCTCGTAGGCAACAACATCGTGCTTGTGGTTTACGGCATTCTCATAGCAAAACTGTTCGACAACACCATTTTCAAAGGCATGGATGTAGGCTTCACTGTTATTGCCGACACTATCCTCTCTACATTAATTATATTGTTCACAGGGGAATTTCTGCCCAAGACTTTGTTCAAGAACAATGCAAACCGCATGCTATCCCTGTTCGCGTTGCCGGCCTATATGTTCTATATCGTCCTGTGGCCGATAAGCCGTTTCTCCACATTCCTGTCGAAATGCATGCTCAGGGTGGTGGGCATAAAAATGCAACAGGACACCAACGACGACGGATTCTCGAAGGTTGACCTCGACTATCTCGTGCAGTCGAGTATTGACAATGCTGCCGACGGCGAAGAAATCAACGACGAGGTGAAGATATTCCAAAACGCCCTCGACTTCTCGGAAACAAAGGTGCGCGACTGTATGGTGCCCCGCACGGAAATCAATGCGGTTGACATAAACGACTGTTCGCTCGATGAGTTGATGCAGAAATTCGTTGAAAGTGGAAACTCGAAAATCATTGTTTATGAGGACGACATCGACCATATCGTGGGCTATATACACAGTCTTGAAATGTTTCGCAACCGTGAAAACTGGCGCGACTGCATATGCAAGATGCCGTTTGTGCCCGAAACAATGACTGCACAAAAACTTATGCAGATGTTTTTGCAGCAGAAAAAAAGCCTTGGAGTGGTGGTGGACGAGTTCGGCGGAACAAGTGGAATCGTGTCGCTTGAGGACATTGTCGAGGAAATACTGGGCGACATCGAGGACGAACATGACAGTTCAAAATACATTGCGAAGCAAATCGGACAGAACGAGTATGTGCTGTCGGCACGTCTGGAAATAGATAAAGTTAACGATTTGTTCAACCTTGAACTGCCCGAAAGCGACGAGTATATGACCGTAGGCGGCTATATATTGCATGAATATCAGAGCTTCCCGAAACTCAACGAAGTGGTGAAAATCGGACTGTTCGAGTTCCGTATCATAAAGAGTACGATGACCAAAATCGAGCTTGTGAAGCTAAAAGTTAACAGATAGGGGCGTTTTTTCAAGCAAAAATGCCCTCGTTTGGCAATTAATTAGTATTTTTGTACGCATTTTGTGCGGCATCTTAATATATGTAACGGTGCTCCAATATGACTGACAACCTTTTTGATAGGTGGCCATGAACCGTAAACGATAGAAACAATAAACAAAAAACAATAAAAAATAATGGCAGCATTAGGAAAAATCAGAAGCAAAGGAGTCTTCCTGATAGGCATTATCAGTTTGGGCCTTTTTGCGTTCATCGCCGAAGAACTGTTCCGCTCTTTCGAAACAACAAGCAACGACAGACGGCAACAAGTGGGCGAGGTGTTGGGAGAAAAAATCAATGTCACGGAATTCCAGAAGCTCGTTGACGAGTATTCTGATGTGATAAAGATGCAACAAGGTCAGGACAATCTCAATGAAGACCAGCTCAATCAGGTGAAGGATATGGTGTGGAACACCTATGTCCAGACAAAGATTATCGCAAACGAGACAGCCAAACTCGGGCTCACCGTTACCGACGCCGAGATGCAGAATGTGCTCAACGAAGGTACAAACCCCATGTTGTTGCAGACTCCGTTTGTAAACCAGCAGACCGGACGGTTTGATGCCAACGTGCTGAAAAAGTTCCTTGCAGACTACAAGAACCAGCAGAACACCAATCCGCAGCTTGCAAAACAATATGAAACTTATTACAAGTACTGGACATTCATAGAGAAAACGCTGCGCAACCAGCTTCTCGCACAGAAATACCAAAGCCTGTTTGCCCATTGTTTGCTTTCTAATAAGGTAGAAGCAAAGATGGCGTTCAACGACAAAAACACTGAAAGCCAGATACAGCTTGCCGCATTCCCGTATTCAAGCATCGACGACAGCAAGGTAACAGTGACTGATGCCGACTTGAAAGCGAAATATGATGAGCTCAAACCGCGTTTCAAGCAATATGTAGAGACACGCGATGTGAAATATGTTGATGTGCAGGTTACAGCCTCGGCAAAAGACCGTGCAGCTCTCAACAAGGAGTTTGCGTCATACAATACAGAGCTTGCTGCGGCATCCGATCCGTCTGACGTGGTGCGCAAAAGCGCTTCGCTTGTGAGCTATCTCGGCGTGCCCGTGACAAAAGACGCTTTCAGCTATGATGTTGCACAGCATCTTGACTCAATGTCGGTGGGTGCTACAAGCAAGGTTTTCGAGAACAAACAGGACAATTCTCTTTGTGTAATCAAGCTCATCTCAAAGCAGCAGTTGCCCGACTCCATACAGTTCCGCCAGATACAGGTGCCCGGCACCGATGTGAAAGACATCGCTGCGCGTGCCGACTCTATAAGCAACGCATTGAAAGCCGGTGCTGATTTTGAGGCTTTGGCCAAGACTTACGGACAGACTGGTGAGAAGGTTTGGATGACTTCACGCCAATATCAGAGTGCACCGTCGCTCGATAAGGATACCAAAGGCTATATCAACGACCTGAACACAATGCCTGTTAACGAGGTTAAGAACATTGCATTGACACAGGGCAACCTCATCGTGCAGGTGGTTGACCGCAAGGCTATGGTGCAGAAATATGTTGCAGCCGTTGTAAAGAAGAACATCACCTTCACACAAGACACTTATTCTGCCGCTTTCAACAAGTTCAGCCAGTTTATAAGCTCCAACCCGACAGCAGAGGATATACTGAAAAATGCAAGCAAGAGCGGTTACACCGTTCAGGAACGCAAGGATGTTACAACTGCCGAGCACTACTTGGCCGGAATACGCAATACGCGTGAAGCATTGCGTTGGTTGTTTGATGCCAAGGCCGGACAGGTGTCTTCTATGTATGAGTGCGGTGACAACGACCACATGATGATAGTTGTTCTCGACAAGATACACAAGAAGGGCTACCGCCCGCTTGACGATGCTTCGGTAAAGGAGTATGTAAAGGGCGAAGTAATCAAGGACAAGAAGGCAGAACAACTCATGGCTAAAGCCAATGGCGTTAAGTCGGTTTCGGCAGCCAAAGGCAAGGGCGCTCAGGTGTCAGAAGTTGGTCAAATCACCTTCTCGTCGCCTGCATTCATCGCAACAACTGGCGCAAGCGAGCCTGCATTGAGCGGTGCTGTGTCGGCAGTGGCAAAGGGTAAGTTCTCGCCGAAGCCTGTTAGGGGCAATGCCGGAGTCTACCTTTTCCAGGTTGTAGGCAAAACTCAGCGTCCCGGAAAGTTCGATGCCCAGACCGAAGAAGCAGCTCTTCGTCAGAAAGCAATGCAGATGGCCAGCAATTTCATGAACGAACTTTACATCAAGGCCAACGTGGTTGACAACCGTTACCTCTTCTTCTAAGACACAACGAAGTATAGATTATACGAAGGGCACGTCCATATTAAAATGGGCGTGCCTTTTTGTTTGCATGCCAGTAATTTTACCTTCAGAAACAGGCAAACTTGTTTCTTTTGTCAATATTTTACCGGAAAAATAACTGTCGGTTGAAAAAAGACATTGAAAATGTGACCAATGGAAATAAAAAATGCTTAAATTTGCAACTGTAAATTCTTAGTTTAAACTAATGCAAACGTGTATGATTAAAACAGCTAGTTATTTTGTTAAAGCCGCTTTTGTAGCGGTAGTGTTGGGCATGGCCGGTTTTGTCGTGTCGTGTAACAACAACGAAGAAAGCGAAAAGCCAGAAGCCCCGAAGGTGGCAAAGACTGCCAAGCTTACCATGACCTATACTTTTGGCCGTGACATGCTTAACTATTGCAACATGAACATGGTTTATACCGACAGCGATGGCAAGACGGTCACTGTGCCTGTTGAGCAGAAAGACTTGAAAGTGGTGGATAAGATATACGGGCAAGTAGGCGTTTTTGAAGTGTATGGCCTGACGAAAGAAATTGAGTATTCCAAATTTCCCGCTGCAATAAGTTCTCACTTGACGTATGAACTGAAGGACAGCACCACGATACAGAAAATTCCGACAGACCACAGCATCTGCTATGGAGTTGGCGTGAAATGGTCGCTTGCTTCGTTAGATGAGAAAGGTGACACTCTTGGCACGTCGCCGGTGACATCGCAATATCCGTTGGATATTCAATTCTTTGAAGATATAACAGATGAAATGCCATTCAGCTTCATTTTTGACGCCATTAAAATTACGTTCAAAGACACCAACGCTGAAAGCGTTCCCGAGTTCACCGTGGCCAGCGACGGCAAGGTGACACGTGTGAAGTGATGGCTGATAGCCGGGGAAAGCAAGCCCCATAAAAGAGCCTGTCTCTTTATTCCGATATGTGCATGACGTATGGAATAAAGTGACAGGCTTTTTTCGTATAGTGTTACATGGTTTGCGGCTGACCTGGGATTAAGCGTGCCCTGCTGGCCGCAGTCGTGTAAAAGCCTATGTGGCAGATTGATGTTTCAGCGTTTAATAGCTGAGCCTTGCAAACGCAGCGGCATCATCATCGCTCAGTCCGTTGGCTTTCAATATCTCGGGCAGGTTGGCATAGTTGTCGCGGAATGTGGCAATGCGGCTTGCCAGTTGTTCGGGATGGTAGGTGATGGCGATGCCGGTTGACTCCATGGTGCCCAGCCTTTCGTCGAAAACAACGCCCGGTTGCTTCTTCTTTATTTCTGTTGTGTTCTGCTGTATGTGGCGGAACTTGCCTATAAGTCCGTCGGTGAGCAGCGGCGCATCCTGCGGATAGGTTATTTCAACGGTCTTCGTCACACTGCAATCGCGCTCCGCAAGGTCGATGATGAGTTCCAGTTTGTTGCCGTCATATTCATATCCGGTTTCCTTTCCGTTTACAGTCACGCTTGTCGGAACGGCCGATGCCACGGCTTTAATCTTGAAGTGACGTTGCGCCGGCATATCCTTGTAGGTGCCACGGCGTGCATCTATGTCCACCCTTAGAGTGTTCGATCCGCGTTTGGCAGAGATATTTGTCGTGGCATAGTCGGTGGCATAGTTCTTGTCGTTGCCGTTGTCTTCATACAGTGTGAACGTGCTTTCCTTGCCGCCAGGATATACGGCTACGATTATGTC
>CAVDJG010000046.1:5743-10445 GCA_963609005.1 Acidaminococcaceae bacterium | reverse complement strand
CATGTCGTCACTAAGTGACTTGTTGTTTGCGATGTTTTTACCGGACACCAATAATTTTCAAACGGCCAATTCGGGGCAGGCCGCGAGTATATAAACAAAAAAAAGCCTTCCCTTTTTGAGGGAAGGCCATTAGCGTTGTCCTAGGCGGATTCGAACCACCACAAACAGAACCAAAACCTGTTGTGCTACCATTACACCATAGGACATTGCCGTAGCGGAATGTGTTGCATCGGCATTTGGCTGACGCCTTACTGCCCCTGTCCACAATTCCGGCTGCAAAGGTAACGCTTTTTTGCGCTACCGCCAAATTTTGCCGCGCTTTTTTGCCGCAGCGACAGGCTTTTGCGCCGCTGCGGCAAAACGTTGCGTCACTTCACTGTTATGAGATAATAGTTCTTCTTTCCGCGCTGCACGAGCAGGTATTTGCCGTCGATAAGGTCGTCGGCAGTCACCATGCGGTCAAACGCCGTGAGTTTCTCCTTGTTGAGCGACACGCCTCCGCCCTGCACGAGCTTGCGCATTTCGCCCTTCGAGGCGAATATCTTCACCTCGTCGCGGGTGAAGAGTTCCACGGCGGGCTGTCCGAGCTGGTCGGCAGCGAGCGTGTAGTGGGGCACGCCCTCGAATATGCTCAGGAGCGTTGCCTCGTCGAATTTCTGCAAGGTTTCCTTTGTTCCCTTGCCGAAGAGAATGCTCGAAGCCTCCTGTGCGGTTTCCAGGTCGGCGCGCGAGTGCACCATTGTGGTCACTTCCTCGGCGAGCCGTTTCTGCAGGATGCGCCGTCCCGGGTCCTGGCTGTGTTCAGTCACGAGATCCTCGACGGTGTCCTTGTCGAGGTCGGTGAATATCTTTATGTATTTCTCGGCATCGTCGTCGCTCACGTTGAGCCAGAACTGGTAGAACGCGTAGGGCGTGGTGCGTGCCGGGTCGAGCCAGATGTTGCCGCTCTCGGTCTTGCCGAACTTCTTGCCGTCGCTCTTCGTAATGAGCGGACAGGTGAGGCAGTAGGCCTCGGCCTCGCTTCCTAGCGTGCGGCGAATGAGTTCGGTGCCGGTGGTCATGTTGCCCCACTGGTCGTTGCCTCCGAGCTGCAGGCGCACGCCGTATTTCTGGTATTGGTAGAGGAAGTCGTAGCCTTGCAGCAGCTGGTAGGTGAACTCGGTGAACGACAATCCGTCGCGGGCCTCGCCGTTGAGTCGTTTCTGCACGCTGTCCTTGGCCATCATGTAGTTGACGGTGATGTGCTTGCCCACCTCGCGAGCGAAGTCGAGGAAGGTGAAGTCCTTCATCCAGTCGTAGTTGTTCACGAGTTCGGCCTTGTTGGGTTCTGTGCCGTCGAAGTCGAGGAACTTTGCCACCTGTTTCTTTATGGCCTCCTGGTTGTGGTAGAGCGTGGCGGTGTCGAGCAGGTTGCGTTCCTGGCTTTTGCCCGAGGGGTCGCCTATCATTCCGGTGGCGCCGCCCACGAGCAGGTAGGGCTTGTGTCCGCAGCGCTGCAGGTGGCGCAGCATCATTATGCCGCAGAGGTGTCCTATGTGCAGGGAGTCGGCAGTGGGGTCGGTTCCGAGATACGCCGACACCATGTGGGTGTTGAGATATTCCTCAGTACCCGGCATGATCTGCGCGAGCATGCCGCGCCAGCGCAGTTCTTCAACGAAATTCTTTGTCATCGAATTGGTTTTGTTTGATGTTTTTTGAGTATGTTGGTGAGGCCCGGCCTTGGCCGGAAACTTACGGCACGGGGTCGTAGCCCGAGCCACCCCACGGGTTGCATCTTAGTATGCGCCACACGGCGAGTGCCATTCCCTTGAAGAATCCGTGCTTGAGCAGTGCCTGCCTGGCATATTCCGAGCACGTGGGCGTAAACCGGCACGACGGCGGCGTGAAGGGAGTTATGAACCGCTGGTAGAAGCGTATGGGCTGCACTGCGGCCCATGCGAGCGCGTGCGATATGGCGTGCAGCATTTTCATTGCCTCTCCCCCAGCCTCTGCAGCAGGTTCACCATGCGTTTTTCCACCTCGCCATAGCTTATCATCTCGCCGGCAGTCCATATGAAGGCGAGCCACAGTTGCTTCTGTCCGGCGCGTTCCACGGCTTCGGCGAGCATGTGGCGGTGGCGGCGGTAGGCTTCGCGCACGAGTCTTTTCACGCGGTTGCGCTCAACGGCGTGCTTGAAGTGGCGCTTGGGCACGCTCACCATCATCTGCACGGGCAATGTGCCGTCGCCGCCGCGCTCCTCTTCCATATACACGAGGCGCAGCGGAAAGGCCGACATGGCGCGGCTTCCGCGCCCGGCGAAGAGCCGGTCGATTTGCTTCTTGCTGTTTATCCTCTCCTTCTTGGGGAGCGCGAATGCCTTTGTCATAGGCGCGGGGTTATTGTGTGTGCTGGCCTGTGCGGCCTGCATCATTTGTTGTTCTCAAGATAGTGGCGCAGCGCGCCGGTCATCGACGGGTGCTCCTTGGTGGGTGCCTGCAGGTCGAGGCGCAGTCCCTCGTCGGTCACGGCCTTTGCCGTGGCGGGGCCGAATGTGGCTATGCGCACGTCGCCCTGTTCAAATCCGGGGAAATTCTTGGTGAATGCCTTTATGCCTGTGGGGCTGAAGAACACGAGCATGTCGCAGTCGAATGCCTTTGCCTCCTCCTCGGTAAAGTCGTTGCTCACCGTGCGATACATCACGCACTCCTTGTGGTTGAGCTTCTTCGAGTCGAGCAGGGCCTTCACCGAGTCGTTGTGCACGCTGCTCATGGGCACGAGATATTTCTCGCCCTTGTGCTTCACCATTGTCGGGATGAGCGCGTCGATCTTGCCGGTGTTGCCGAAGAACACCTTGCGCTTGCGATACTGCACATATTTCTGTATGTAGAGTGCAATGGTTTCGGTCACGCAGAAGTATTTCATGTCCTCGGGAATGGTTATGCGCATTTCCTTGGCGAGGTTGAAATAGTTGTCTATGGCGTGTCTTGAGGTGAACACTACGGCGGTGAAATCCAGCAGTCCTATCTTCTGTTGGCGGAACTCCTTTGAGCTGAGTCCCTCGACTTTGATGAACGGGCGGAACACCAATTCCACGCCGAAGTCTTTCGCGATGTCGTAATAAGGAGATTTCTCACTCGACGGTTCGGGCTGGGATACCAAAATCTTCTTTATCATTTTTTTCCTAATAATTTACCTTCAAATAACTGCTAACGATGGCAAGTGCCCCCAACAAGGCTGCCATAGGGATGATTTCAAGCGTGCAAAAGTACAAAAAAATCTGCAAAGAGAGCCCCTCGCGCCTGAAAAAGATGACGTATTGCTTGTAAAAGGCGAGCAATCTGAACACCCCGAGCACTATGGCGGTGCACACGAGCGTGGCCTGCACGGGCATTTCGAAGTAGGCCTGGAGCATCACCACGGGGAATAGTGCCACGCCCTCCATGGCGAGCAGAAACAGCAGTGCTTTCATCCACATTTCGTTGCGCCGCTTGTCGAAGAACACCCACCCGGCCACATAGTATGCCCCGGCCTTCAGCATTATGCCGCCGAATATCATGGCGGCGTAGATGCCTATCACCTGATACTGGTCGATGACGAAGGTGTCGGTGACTTTTATCTGCACGTGGAAGAAATACACGAGCGCGAGCAGCAGACATGTCTGCATGACGAGGAAGAACTGGAACCTTATCTCGCCTGCCGTCTCGGTCATGGCGGTCATTTTCTCGCCGTAGGGCGGGCGGAAGAAGTCCTTGGCCTGCCTGAGTATGAAGCGCCTCGACTTGGCGTAGGCCACGAGTGCGAGCACGAAGCAGCCTATGAGCAGGGCCGTTATCACGTTGTCGCGCGCAATGCTGTAGGGCACGGGGTCGCCGGCCACGCCGAGGCGGCCGCCGAACAGTTCGGGGTGGAAGCACGGCTTGCCCTCGAAATACGACTCGCGGTAGTATTGCGGCAGCGTCACGTCGCGGTAGCTGCGCCCTGCCGGCCATCCGGGCAGGTGCAGTGTGTCGGGGCGCGAGCTGTAGGTTATCTGGCGCGGCTTCATCGATGCCTGCACGGCAGAGTCCTGCTGCTCGGGCGTGGCCCCTGCGGGGAGTGCGCGCAGCACCTCGGCCGGAGTGGGCTCGCGGCGTGGTTTTACGGTTGCGGCGGGCTGCTCCTCGATGGTCGCGGCGGCGGTGGCCACCGAGTCGGGTTGTTGTGTTGCCAATGCTGTCATTTTCCTGTGTGGAATTGTTGTGCCGGCATGTGCCAAGCTTTCATTTCAAGCGGCGGCACTCTGTGTGCCGCCGCCGTGTTGTCAGAGGCCGAATGCCTCGCGTATGTCGTCCACGCGGTCGAGCTTCTCCCATGTGAAAAGCTCCACGTCGAGGGTCTTCGTCTCGTGGTAGCGCGAGGTGAATGTCTTCTTCACCACCTCGTTCTTGCGTCCCATGTGGCCGTAGGCGGCCGTTTCGAGATACATGGGCTGGCGCAGTTTGAGGTCGCGCTCAATGTCTTTCGGCCTCAGTTTGAACAGGCCACCTATCTTCTGGGCTATCTCGCCGTCGCTCTCGGCCACGCGCGAGTGTCCGTAGGTGTTCACATATATGTTCACGGGGTCGGCCACGCCTATGGCGTAGCTTATCTGCACGAGCATCTCGTCGGCCACGCCGGCCGCCACCATGTTCTTGGCAATGTGGCGTGCGGCATAGGCTGCCGATCGGTCAACCTTCGAGGGGT
>CAVDJG010000046.1:0-5733 GCA_963609005.1 Acidaminococcaceae bacterium | reverse complement strand
GCCCGAGAAGGCACCGCCGCCGTGTGCTCCCTTGCCGCCGTAGGTGTCGACGATTATCTTGCGCCCGGTGAGCCCGGTGTCGCCGTGGGGGCCGCCTATTACGAACTTGCCCGTGGGGTTGACGAAGTATTTTATGTCGTCGCCGAAGAGGGCGAGCACCTTTTCGGAGTGTATCTGTGCCTTCACGCGGGGCATGAGTATGCCTATCACGTCGCTCTTTATCTTGGCGAGCATGCGGTCGTCGTCGGTGTCAAACTCGTCGTGCTGTGTCGACACCACTATGGTGTCTATCCGCACGGGCTCGCCCTGCTCGGTGTATTCCACCGTCACCTGGCTCTTCGAGTCGGGGCGCAGATAGGTCATTTCGCGGCCTTCCTTGCGTATGTCGGCGAGCGTGCGCATTATGAGGTGGGCTATGTCGAGCGACACGGGCATGTAGTTTTCGGTTTCGTTGGTGGCATAGCCGAACATCATGCCCTGGTCGCCTGCGCCCTGGTCTTCCTCGTTGCTGCGGTTCACTCCGCGCTCGATGTCGTCGCTCTGCTCGTGTATGGCGGTGAGCACTCCGCACGAGTTGCCGTCAAACTGGTATTCCGATTTCGTGTAGCCTATGCGGTTTATCGTCTTGCGGGCAATGGTCTGCAAGTCGATGTAGGCATCTGATCGCACCTCGCCCATTATCACCACCTGTCCGGTGGTAACAAACGACTCTATGGCGCAGTGTGCCTTGTCGTCGTAGGCAAGGAACTGGTCTACGAGAGCGTCTGAAATCTGGTCGGCCACCTTGTCGGGGTGTCCTTCCGAAACTGATTCTGAAGAAAACAGATAATTCATTTTTCCAAGTTTTAAGTCAAGTGGAAAAATGCCAAGTTACCGTCGAAAATCGTTTGTGCTGATTTCGCAGTTTTAGCATTTTTTAGTGTGGTTGCAAGCAGCCAAATTCTTCCACATTATATTATATGTTAAAAAATCGGGTGCAAAGGTAGCCATTTTCCACGACACACACAACCCGCGAGTGTTAATTAGGCTAAAAACATGCGGCGTGGTGCATGTGGTGCACGCATGCTTCGCGTTTGCGCCACGCTCGTGCATCAGCCGCCGCACGCTCAGAGTGCAAACGCGTGAGCCCCGCCGCAAGGGTGGGTTGCGGCGGGGCTCAGGTGTTGTCTGGCGCAGAATGTCAGCCGTTCAGGGCATCGAGTGCGGCGAGAATGTCGTCGGCAATCTGCCCGTCGGCGAGGCGGTTGTCGCTGAGTAGCTGATTGACGTCGTAGCGGTCGTAGAGGGCCTTGCGCACGCCGAAGCACAGGGTGCGCACGGCCGTGGGGCCGTAGAAGCGTGCTATGCGATCGCCGAAGCCTCCGTCGATGCTGCCGTCCTCCACCGTCACCACGATGCGGTGGTCGGCTGCGAGCGAGGCGAGCAGTTGTTCGTCGGTGCCCGACACATAGCGCGGGTTGACGAGTGTGGCGTCGATGCCGCGACGGGCGGCAAGATCGGCGGCCACGCGCCGCGCCTTGCCGAAGAAGCTGCCCACGCCTATTATGGCCACGTCGGTGCCCCGGTGTTCAATCTTGTAGCGGTTGAGTGTGGAGTAGTCGGTGTCGCAGTGGCCGCTGCCGTGCTCCACCTCGCCCTCGGGCACGCGTATGGCCACGGGGTAGCGGTCCTGGCCTATGGCCCAGTCTTCCATGGCTATCATCTCCTCAATGGTTGTGGGTGCGAGATAGACGAGGTTGGGGATGTGCGAAAGCATGGGTATGTCGAAGAAACAGATGTGCGTGAAGTCGTTCATGCCGTAAACCGACGACCCTATGACGTTTATCACGGCCGGGTTGGAGTTTACGCAGAGGTCTTGCGCTATCTGGTCGTAGGTGCGCTGTATGAACGTTGCGTAGGTTGAGAACACCGGGTGGGCGCCGCGCCGTGCCATTCCCGACACCATGGCCACGGCCTCTTCCTCGGCAATGCCCACGTCCTGGTGCTGCGATCCGGCAGCCTCGCGCTGTGCGGGGCCGAAACCGATCGACGAGGGCACTCCTGCCGACACGCACACGAGCTTTGGGTCGGCGGCCATGCGGCGGCGCAGATGATTGCCGAGCACCTGTGCCGCGCTCTCGCCGGCGGTGTGCACGGTGGTTTTTCCCGTGGCCACGTCGAAGGGCATGCTCCAGTGCCATGCCTCCTTGTTCTCCACGGCGGGTCGGTAGCCGTGGCCTTTCTCGGTGTGCAGGTGCACCACGGTGGGGCGCGGCGTGTTCTTCACCTGGGCAAATGCCTCGATGAGCGCGCCTATGTCGTTGCCGCGCTCCACATAGCGGTAGTCGAAGCCGAGCGCGCGGAAATAGTTGAGTTCGGCCTTTCCGCCCGTTTCGCGCAGCAGGCGCAGGTTGCCGTAGAGGCCGCCGTGGTTTTCGGCTATCGACATCTCGTTGTCGTTAACCACCACTATTATGTTGGTGCCCAGCTCGGCAGCCATGTCGAGGCCCTCGAAGGCTTCGCCGCCCGAGAGCGATCCGTCGCCTATCACGGCCACGATGTTCTCGGTGCCGCCCATGATGTCGCGTCCTTTCTGCAAGCCTGTGGCAAGCGCCACCGACGTGGAGGTGTGCCCTATCTCGAACATGTCGTAGTCGGGCGACTCCATCGGACTGCTGTAGCCCGACACTTCGGCGAAGCGTTCGGGACACACGAAGCCGAAGGCGCGGCCCGTGAGCATCTTGTGGGGATAGATTTGGTGCGACACGTCGAACACGAACTTGTCGTGCGGGGCGTCGAACACATAGTGCAGGGCTATCGTGGCCTCAACAAATCCGAGGTTGGGGCCCACATGCCCGCCGTGCAGTGAGTCGCGTGTGAGCACTCCGGCACGCACTTCCGAGGCGAGGGTTTCAAGCTGCGCGGCCGTGAGACGCTTTATGTCGGCCGGCGACTTTATTGTTTGCAGTATTTCCATGTTTTTCTCTTTGTTTTTTTATATCAATATTATGCCTTTCGGTTTCCACGGTGCAAAGTTAGCACGACGGGGCCACAGGCGGCATAATCCTTTTACTTGTTTTGCTACCACAATTACGTTTTCGCGCCTGCCGGAGCGTTTTTTGCACGGCAATGGACCGAAACCGGCAAAAAATGCCTAACTTTATCATCTGAAAACAAAACAACTACTTATATGAACTTTCTATTTTCAGTAATCGTGAGCATCATGTCGTTCGGCGCGACACCTGCCGACACGACAGTAAACAATGCCGCCGCAATAAACAAAGCCATAGATAAATGCGCCGCCGAGGGAGGCGGCGTGGTGAGCGTGCCCAAGGGCGTATTCACCACGGGCAGCATATTCCTGAAGAGCGGCGTGACGCTGCGCCTCGAGCAGGGGGCAGTGCTGCGCGGCACCAAGAGGCTCGACTGCTACACCCACCTCACCACCGATGCCGACCTGTCGAAATATGAGAGCGGACAGGGCACGGTGAACTACAACAGTGCCACCGACCCCGTGTGGTCGCAGGCGCTCGTGTTTGCCGTGGGCGTGGAGCGCGCCGGCATCGAAGGACCGGGCTGCATCGACGGCAACAACGTGCGCAACCCCAAGGGCGAGGAGCACCAGCGCGGACCGCACACGGTGCTCATGGCCGACTGCCGCAACATAAAGATTAGCGGGCTCACTGTGAAGCACGCGTCAAACTATGCCTTCCTGGGCTACAAGATCGACCGCGGCGAGTTCAGCGACATCTGCGTGGAAGGCGGATGGGACGGCATTCATCTGCGCGGCGCCAAACGGGTGAACATCAAGGATTGCTCGCTCTCTACCGGCGACGACGCCATTGCCGGCGGCTACTGGGAGCAGACGCGCATAGAACGCTGCCGCCTTAACTCGTCGTGCAACGGCATACGCATGATTATGCCCTCGGTGGGCGTAACCGTGAGCGACTGCGACATCTACGGTCCGGGCACATTCGAGCACATCACCTCGCACCGCACCAACTCCGAGGCGGCCATAACCATTGAGCCGGGAGCATGGGGCAAGGCTCCGGGAAGGCTCGACCGGCTGCACATAAAAGACTGCCGTGTGAGCCAGGTGCTCACTCCCCTGTCGGTGACTCTGGGCAACGACAACTCGCTGGGCACAATAACTGTGGAGCGGCTCACGGCACGCGACATCACACGCCACGCCCTCTCGGTGAAGAGCTGGGGCTCGGCCGTGACCGACCGCGTGGTGATGCGCGACTGCGACTTGGAGTTCCGCAACATCGACGACCCCGATCTTCCCGCATGGTTTGAAACCCACGGCACCAACGAGTGGCCGGTGTTCCCGTCGTGGGGACTTTATTTCCGCAACGTTGACAAGGTGCAGATGAAGGGCGTGCGCCTGAGCGTGAAAGGCAAAGACTACCGCCGGGCCATGATATGCGACAACGTGAAGCAAATGAAGGGTGAGCCCGAAACGGCCAAGTAGGTCCCGTAAGCAATGCTTGCCAAGCCCGCCTGCCGGGCAGGCAAGCACAAAAAAAACGGCAACCGCCACCCCAAACGAGGGTGCGGTTGCCGTTTTTGCATTATGCCGAGGCCGTGACGTCAGCCCACCTGCGAGCCGGGCTTCACGTTGCCGAGCACCGAGGTGACATTGAGCGAGCCGTCGAAGTTGACTGCCGAGAGTATCATGCCCTGGCTTTCTATGCCCATCATCTTGCGCGGGGCAAAGTTGGCCACGAACAACACGTCCTTGCCCACGAGCTGCTCAGGCTCATACCAGGCGGCTATTCCGCTGAGAATGGTGCGGTCGGTGCCGCTGCCGTCGTCGATGGTGAAGCGCAGCAGCTTCTTCGACTTCTTCACTTTCTCGCACGCCTTTATGTGGCCCACGCGTATGTCGAGCTTCTCAAACGTGTCGAAATCCACGTTGTCCTTCACCGGGGCGGCCACATAGGCGGCAGCCTCGTTGGCTTTCTTGGTGTCGTCGAGCTTCTTGAGCTGGGCCTCTATCACCTCGTCGTCTATCTTCTCGAAGAGCAGTTGCGGCTCGCCGAGGCGGTGTCCGGGCTTGAGAAGGTCGGTGCTTCCGAGCTGTGCCCAGTCGCTGCTTTCTATGCCGAGCATTGCGCGCAGCTTTTCAGAGCTGAAAGGCAGGAACGGGCCGAATGCTATCTCGAGGTTGGCCACGAGCTGCAGCGAGATGTAGAGAATGGTCTTCACGCGATCCATGTCGGTTTTTGCCACATGCCACGGCTCACAGTCGGTTATGTATTTGTTGCCTATTCGGGCGAGGTTCATTGCCTCTTTCTGCGCATCGCGGAACTTGAAGTTGTCGAGCAGAGCCTCAACCTTCTGCTTCACGTCCTTGAACTCGTCGATAGCCTTGCGGTCGACGTCGAGCAGTTCGCCGCACTCCGGCACCACGCCACCGAAATATTTCTTGGTGAGCTGCAGGGCGCGGTTGACGAAATTGCCGTAGACTGCCACCAGCTCGTTGTTGTTGCGCTCCTGGAAATCCTTCCAGGTGAAGTTGTTGTCCTTTGTTTCCGGCGCGTTGGCGGTGAGCACATAGCGCAGCACATCCTGCTTGCCGGGGAAGTCGTCGAGGTATTCGTGCAGCCAAACGGCCCAGTTGCGCGAGGTTGAAATCTTGTCGTTCTCGAGGTTGAGGAACTCGTTTGCCGGCACGTTGTCGGGCAGAATGTAGCCGCCGTGGGCCTTGAGCATGGTGGGGAAGATGATGCAGTGGAACACGATGTTGTC
>CAVDJG010000045.1:0-10599 GCA_963609005.1 Acidaminococcaceae bacterium | reverse complement strand
TTTTCGAGCTGCCACACTGTTCCACGGTCGCTTGTCTGGTGGGCGTTGGTGATAGTGGCGCGGTTGTTGCCCGACAGATAATAGAGCTTGGTGTAGCCGTCGGCTCCCCAGAACGAGAGGTCGGCTCCGTAGGATATGCGGTATTTCAAGCCCCAACCGATGTTGAGATCGGCCGAGAAGTTGGCCACAAACTTGTGGCTCCAGTTGTCGTCGCCGGGCAGAGAAAGCATTGCCAGCGGGTTGTTCATTTCCTGGTAGCTGCTTCCGGGAATGGTGTACATGTTGCCGTTGCGGTCGTAGAGCATGTATTCCTTGCCGTAGAGTGCGGCCTGGTTGTCGGCATCGGCGCCGCTAACTGTGGGCTTGAGTATTGGCGACAGATAAAGCGCCGAACCGAGCGGAGAGCCCCATTGCGAGTTGGCGTCGATCGACTTGTTGTGCACGCGGGCGTAGGAAATGTTGGCGCCAATGGTGAGCTTGTTGAGCCACTCGCGGTCTTTCGTGTTGTCGAACAATATATAAGAGGTGTTGCTGCGCAGTGTCATGCGGCGGTAGTTGCTTCGGTTGTAGTTGCCGCCCACGATACCGTCCTGGTGGTAGTAGCCTGCCGAGAGGTAATAGTTGAGCCGGTCTGACGCTCCGCTCACGTTAATCTCGTGGTTCACCACGCCTGCATTGTTGTTGAACACCTCGTCCTGCCAGTCGGTTCCCTCGCCGTAGCTGTACGGGTCGTCGTATATCGGGGCCTGTCCTGCGTTTACAAGGCCCTCGTTCATCATCACTGCATATTCGGTGGCGTTGAGCACGTCGCGGTGTTTCCACGGATTCTGCCATCCGTAGGAGAAGTTGTAGTTTACGTGCACCTTGCCCTTCTCGCCGCCTTTTGTAGTCACGAGGATTACACCGTTGGCAGCACGCGTACCGTAGATTGCGCCCGACGCAGCGTCTTTGAGCACCTCAATGCTCTGTATGTCGCTCGGGTTGAGGTAGTCGATGCCTCCCTCGATAGGCATTCCGTCAACGATGTAGAGAGGGTCGCTGTTGTTGATGGTTCCGATACCGCGTATGCGCACCTGCGACGATGCGCCCGGCTGGCCTGAAGCCGAAGTAACGGTGACGCCCGAAGCAAGGCCCTTGAGTGCGTTGTCAACGCGCACCGGAGCCGTGCCGTTGAGGTCGTCGGCACTCACCTTGGCAATAGATGCGGTCACGACGCTCTTTTTCTGCACGCCGTAGCCCACCACCACCACGTCGGCAAGCGTCTGGTGGTCTTCCTGCAATGTAATCTTAAGGTTGTCGGAAGCCTTTGTCTCTTTTGCCGTGAAACCGATGTAAGACACGACAATAGTAGAGCCCGGAGCGGCCTGGATTTGGAAATTTCCGTCCATGTCGGTCACGGCGCCGGTTTTCTGGCCCTTGACAGTTATGGATGCACCGATAATTGGTTCGCCGGTTTCGTCCACTACCGTGCCCGAGAATTTCTGGCTCTGGGCATAAAGCGTGGTTGAAAGAAACAACGCGAACATCATGATTGGAAATCTTGATGCTTTCATAAGCTTTTAATTTTAGGTTTTATTTATTTAGGTAAATTGTGATATTCCCTGTGTGTGGTTGTGGCTTTTATGCCGATTGGGGTGTCGGTTATTGTATAGGTAGTATGTTTCGATTGCAAATTTAACAAAAAGAAACATGCATTACTATACCGATTATTTAAAAAGTGGACCATGTTAAAAGCTTCTATTTTGTAAGATATTGTATAACAGAGATTTGTTACACGATAAAGAAGTATATAAAGTGGACTTTTTATAGAAAAACAAAACGCCTTGCAGCGCGTTTTCGGGCCGTGTATGCAAAGTCTGCGGCGTTGTTATTGCTTGAATTTCATAGCATAGGCATGCGGTGAAATGTGCATCGGTGAAGCGGTTGCGATTTAGAGGAGATTGGCTTCTTTTGCCGGCATTTTGTCGTGTTTTTTCAAGCATTTTGTCGTGCTATTTCAAACAAGCCTTCTTTGCCCTCCAAACAAGGCTTCTTTGCCTTCCAAACAAGGCTTCTTTTCATCCCAAACAAGCCTTGTTTTCAAATGACCTAAATACTGCTTTTTTTACGGCCTAAATGTTGTCAGCGCACACAGTAGCAATTGAGGGCATATAATTTGTGCAATATGTCGCAACGACTGATAGTTTTTCTTGAAATGTTTGCTCATTCACAATAAAATGACTATCTTTGCATAGTACATAGACAAGCCCTATGCAAGCCGGCGACGGTGTGTGCTTTGGGCAAGTCTGCTCTGATGTAAAGACGGGAAATACTACAAAACTGCTATTTTATAATAATGAGAAGCCCTGACGGGGCAAACTGAAAAAACCATTTTCAACTAACTCATGACTGCTTATTTAGTAAAAATTACTACGACAATCAAAAACAAAAGTGCTTCGATGTGACTATCGGAGCACTTTTAACTTACTTGCCCGTCGGCATCACGCAACACCCTTTAACCGCAAACCCAAAACATGAATATCCTACTCACGGCAATACTGCTCATCATAACTTTGTCGCCCCTGCATGCCAGCGGGGTGGCCGAGGCCGACTATCGCGTCGTGCCATTGCCGGGAAACATTGCCTTGCACGGGGGCGAGCCGTTTGTGCTCACATCCGATACTCGCATTGTGTATGCCGCAGGCAATGCCGCGATTGAGCGCGACGCAGCATTCCTTGCCGACTATATAGCCGAGTCAACAGGCATGAGGCTCTCTGTCGGTACGCGTGGCACAGCCCGATGCGTGCGCCTCGAACTGTCGCCCGACGTGAAAGGCAATGAAAGCTACACAATAGATATAGACCGACACGGGGCGAGAATAACCGCTTCAACGCCGCAGGGCATATTCTATGGCATACAGACACTGCGCAAGTCGATACCCGTGGGCAAGGCCGATGCCGTGCGCCTTCCGCAAGTGCACATCTCCGACACACCGCGCTTCGGCTATCGTGGCATGATGCTCGACTGTAGCCGGCACTTCTTCAGCGTGGCTTTCATAAAGAAATTCATCGACATTCTCGCCCTCCACAACATGAACACGATGCACTGGCACCTTACCGACGACCAGGGATGGCGCATCGAGATAAAGCGTTATCCGAAACTCACCGAGATAGGGTCGGTGCGATCGGGCACCGTGGTGGGCTACAATGCAATGGCCGACGACAGCACAGCCTACGGCGGATACTACACCCAGCAGCAGGCCCGAGAAATCGTGGCCTATGCCCGCGACCGCTTCATTACGGTCGTTCCCGAAATCGACATGCCGGGGCACATGAAGGCAGCACTTGCCGCCTATCCCGAAATGGGATGCACGGGCGGCCCCTACGAGGTGGGGCACCGGTGGGGCATTTACCTCGATGTGCTCTGTTTGGGCAACGAGGCCACCTACACCTTCTGCGAGAATGTGCTTGAAGAAATAGCCGACATATTCCCGTCGGAGTTGATACACATAGGCGGCGACGAGGCTCCCACCGAGCGGTGGGCCGATTGTCAAAAGTGCCGCGATGTAGCTTCGCGCCACTCGCTTACCGCAAAGACGCTGCAGACTTATTTCACCAACCGCATAGAACGCTTCGTGAACTCTCTCGGACGGCGCATAGTGGGGTGGGACGAGATACTCGAAGGCGACATCAACCCGAGCGCGACAGTGATGAGCTGGCGCGGAGTTGACAAGGGAACAGTGGCTTCGCGGCGCGGGCACGACGTGATTATGTCGCCCACCGAATACTGCTATTTCGACTATTGCCAAACCGACACCGACCGGCTCTTCGAACCGTCGCCGCGTGTCGACGGCTATCTTCCGGTTGAGAAAGTTTACAGTTTCGACCCATGTCCCGACAGTCTTGACGCCGAGTCGAAGGCGCACATATTGGGAGCACAGGGAAATATCTGGACCGAGTATATATCGTGTCCCAGCGTGGCCGAGTATTATGCCCTGCCGCGAATGGCTGCACTCGCCGAAGTGCAGTGGTGCAGGCAACCGAAAGACTTTGCCGCGTTTCGCCGCCGGCTCGATGCGCTCACGGCATTCTACCGCCTCTATCATCTCAACTACGCACGGCATCTGTGGCCCGATCAAATGGTAAAGCCGTGGATCGACAACTGACGGTTTCACTGCCAAGGCCTCACGCCACGTCGGGCATCCCCGTGCCACACGCGGCATAACGCTGCCCGGCATGTGCGGCATCGGAAAACGAAAGTAAAAAATACAATCAAAATAAAAAGAACAACTATGAGATTAATTATTGAAAAGGATTACGACCAGCTCTCGAAGTGGGCTGCCGAGCATGTAATTGAGCGTATCAACAAGTTCAACCCCACTCCCGACCACAAGTTTGTGCTCGGTTTGCCCACCGGTTCGTCGCCTATTGGCATGTATCGCGCACTCGCCGAGGCATGCAAGCAGGGCCGCGTGTCGTTCAAGAATGTGCTCACGTTCAATATGGACGAATATGTAGGTCTGCCCGAGTCGCACCCCGAGAGCTACCACTCGTTCATGGCAACCAACTTCTTCAACCACATCGACTGCCCGAAGGAGAACATACACATTCTCAACGGCAACGCCGACGACCTTGAAGCAGAGTGTGCCCACTACGAGCAGATGATTGAGGAAGCCGGCGGCATCGACCTCTTCATCGGCGGCATCGGTCCCGACGGACACATCGCCTTCAACGAACCCGGCTCGTCGCTCACCTCCCGCACCCGTGTGAAAACCCTCACCACCGACACAATCGTGGCCAATTCGCGTTTCTTCGACAACGACGTCAACAAGGTTCCCACCACCGCTCTCACCGTGGGCGTAGGCACTGTGATGGCTGCACGTGAGGTGATGATTCTCGTAAACGGCCACAACAAGACACGCGCTTTGCAGGCCGCTGTCGAAGGTCCGGTTACACAGATGTGGACAATAAGTGTTCTGCAGATGCACCAGCACGGCATCATCGTGGCCGACGAGGCTGCTGCCGACGACCTGAAAGTGGGCACTTACCGCTATTTCAAGGACATTGAAAAGAACAATCTGTAATGAGTCGCGCTGCGGCAATGCAGACAACAACGCTTATGCAAGACGAATTAAGCATAAAGAAAATCTCAACCGCCAATGTAAAGGCGGCTGAGATTTGCCGTATAATGGACGAGGCCGGCGTGGCTTTCACCACCGTAGACTGCCACAACTGGGCCGAGGGCTATCCCTACCGACCGCTCGTTGAGGTGCGCATGGCGCACAACGGCAGCCAACTGCTCATAAACTACCGCGTTGAAGAGGAATGTGTGAGAGCCGTTGCACCGCACGACGACGGACGTGTGTGGGAAGACTCGTGCTGCGAACTGTTCATCTCGCCCGTGGCCGACGGCACTTACTACAACATAGAGTGCAACGCCGCCGGAACGCTTCTTGTGGGCTTCGGTCCTGAACGCGAGGGGCGTGAACGTGCGTCACAGACCGTTCTCGACAAAATAGACCGTTGGTCGTCGCTCGGACGCATGCCGTTCGACAACCGCACCGGCGTGGCTTCTTGGCAGCTCTGCCTTGCCGTTCCGCTTGATGCGTTCTACCGTCACAGTCTCGACACGTTCTCGGGAATGCACGCCAAGGGCAATGTCTACAAGTGCGGCGACCTTCTTCCGCGTCCGCATTTCATGTCGTTATATCCCATCGACCTTCCGAAACCCGACTTCCACCGCCCCGATTTCTTCGGTGAGGTGGTGTTCGGACAATAAACAAAACCACTGTCAGCGCCGCCGCCATGTCTCCACCCGAGTTTGGCGGCGGCGCTTTCGTTTATTCCAATCACCATGCAAACGACATTTACACCTGACCTCTGCCAGCAAGAGGTGATCGATGCACAGGGCGGGGTGCACCTTGTGCTTGCCCCTCCGGGTTGCGGCAAGACCCAGATTTTGGCCCGACGCATAAGCCAGGCCCATGCCGCCGGCGTGCAGTTTGCCGACATGTTGTGCCTTACATTCACCAACCGCGCCGCCAGGGGCATGGTGGAACGCATCGCGACAACCGTGGCCGACGAGGGCGTGACCGACGTGTATGTGGGCAACGTGCACCGTTTCTGTTCAAAATTCCTTTATTCCAACGCTCTCATCGAGGCCGAATCGTCGGTAATCGACGACGACGATGCCGTGAGCATACTTGCCAACTGCATGCAACAGGACGAGATGTCGGTTATGGCCAACAACAACCTGCGGCGCAGCTATGCCGAGATATTCCACCTGGCAAACCTCATGCACCAGATGCGGCACGGTCATCCCAAGGCTCTGCGCGTGCATCCCGAGTGCTTCAACAACAACGACGTGGCGGCGGTGAGTGCAATATGCAGTGTGATCAAAATGCAACTCACGTCGGAAACAGTGCTCGACATATACGACCATGCCGACACCTACCGCGACATGACACGTTCTGACACTATCGACTACGGCAACCGTGTGCTGATAGAAAAGCTCCTGCGTAAGATGCAGCTCGCCCATCAGTATGCCGACTACAAGCGTGCCAACCGCCTCTACGACTTCAACGACCTGCTCATGTTAGCCTACGATGCTCTCTCGGCCGACCCGCAGCAGACGCAATACAAACGTTATAGATGGATACAGGTGGATGAAGTGCAAGACCTCAACCCGCTGCAGATGGCCATAGTTGACCTGCTCACGGCGCAAGATGCCGATACCGTGATGTTTCTCGGCGACGAACAACAGGCCATATTCTCGTTCATGGGAGCCAAAATGAGCACTCTCGACGCGCTGAAAAACCGCGAAGGCTGCATTTTGCACCACCTCGGCGTAAACCACCGGTCGCCGGCCTATCTTCTAGAATTGTTCAATCGCTATGCCGAACATGTGCTCGAAATCGATCCGGCAATGCTTCCCCAACCCGAAGACGATGGCCCGGAGGTGCGCACCGGCAACGAACTTGCCATTATGAAAAGCGGCACCAAGGACGAAGAAATGCTCGATGTGGCGCAGAGGACCGCACAACTCAACGCTGCCGACAACCGTGCCACGACGGCGATAATAGTAAACTCCAACACCGATGCCGACCTGATAAGTCTCGAACTCAACAACATCGGTCTTGCCCATTTCAAGGTTTCGGGCAGCGACATGTTCTCGCAGCCCGAGACAAAACTGCTGCTTGCCCATCTTGGTGTGCTCAACAACGATTTCAATTTCCTGGCTTGGGCGCGCATCTTTGCTGGCATGAAGGTGTTCGGGAGCAATGCCGTGGCCCGCAAATTCGTGCACAAACTGTTCGATCTCGCCATTCTTCCCTCCGACTTGCTGCGTCCCGACGGCACTACCACTCTCGCCGAGTTTGTCGAAGCCTATGAAAACGACACCATTGTGGTGTTCGACACCGAGACAACAGGGCTTGACGTGCTTGAAGACGACATCGTGCAGATTGCGGCGGTGAAGATGAAGCGTGGCGAAATAGTGCCCGGTTCGGCGTTCACCGTATATATAGAAACCGACAGGGAGATACCGGCCATGCTCGGCGATGTGGTAAACCCGATAATAGAGGAACGCCGACGGCACAGCCTCGTGTCTCATGCCGAGGCTCTCGCAGGCTTCATCGACTATGCACGGGGATGCACGCTGCTTGCCCACAATGCCGACTACGACTACAACATTCTCGACAACAACTTGAAAAGATATTGCGGCGACAGCACTCTGCACAGTTCGCACCCGCGGTATATCGACTCGCTGCGCCTCGCACGGCTTCTCCACCCGGAACTCAAGCGGCACAAACTGAAATACATGCTCGAGGCTTTCGGACTTGAAGGCACCAACTCCCACCTTGCCGACGACGATGTTGACGCCACCTGCCACTTGGTAAACCATTGCTACGCACAGGCTGTACGGCGCATTGAGGAGCAGCGCACATTCCTCGCCGACAGCCGCGTGGCGGCCTATGCCGACAAGTTTAGGGCCAACTATGCACCGCTTTACGCATCGGCCCATGCCCGCCTTTATGAGCCTGTAGTGCAACAAGGTGAGTCGCTTGTGGCTGCCGAGATGATGCGTTTCTACGATTATCTCATGGGA
The DNA here is from genome assembly GCA_963609005.1 of Acidaminococcaceae bacterium. Lineage (GTDB taxonomy): Bacteria > Bacteroidota > Bacteroidia > Bacteroidales > Bacteroidaceae > Prevotella. Next base: position 2,513 of record CAVDJG010000045.1, on the reverse strand, counting down.
GAGGGCTACATCCATCCCATACCCAAGCTGCATTATGCCACGGCCTATATCTCGTCGGAAATCGTTGACAGTGCCCGTGAGCGTTCGCTTGCCGCACAGCTTGCCGCGCATCTCATGGAGATAAGCACGTTGAAGGAGGCCGATTTGTGCGGCAGCGACTTCCTTAGCGAGCGCGTTTTCGTTACCACCATACACAAGGCCAAAGGACTTGAATTTGACAACGTGATAGTGTTTGATGTGGTCGATGGCCGCATACCCAACTATTACAATGAGGGCAACAAACGCCTTATGGCCGAGGATGCCCGCAAACTTTATGTGGCCATGACGCGTGCCCGCCGCCGTCTTTACATAGCCTGCTGCACCGTGGCCGTGGGCTATATGGGACGCGTCTACCAGGCGCGGCTCTCGCGCTTTCTCACTCCGGTGCTTAGTCTTTTCAACTGAGCCTACAAGGTCTTCGCGGGTCGGCACCGCTGCCGTGCCGCCACGCCTGCATGGCAACTGAAAAACCTATTGTCTGCCAACGCAAAAGGGCAACCCCGTCGTGGAGTTGCCCTTTGTTGTTGTCAATAAAAGTGTAAGGCGTGTCTTGCTAAGCCTTCTTCGTCTTCGTGGCATACACGAAATAGAGAATGAGGCAGATGTAGGCAATCAGCGAACAAATCTCCGACATCGGTGTGGCAAGCCACGATTCCATCCATACAGGACTTACAAGGTTTATGTTGCAGAACCTGAGCAATGCGCTCACCACGCCCATCAGCGCGCCGCCGGCAATGAAACCGCTGGCAATGAGCGTGCCCTTTTCGCCGCGTTCGCGGTTCACTTCGGCATCTTTCGATCGTGAGGTTACAAACCAGCTTACGATGCCTCCCACGAGGAGCGGTGTGTTCAGTTCGAGCGGGATAAACATTCCGAGCGCAAAGGCTATTGCCGGAACGCCGCAGAATGTGAGCACTACGGCAATGATTGCGCCTATGCCGTAGAGTGCCCAAGGCGCCCCTACACCGTTCATAAGCGGGTCAATCACGGCAGCCATGGCGTTGGCCTGCGGTGCAGCGAGCGCGCCGCTTGCAAAACCATAGGTGTGGTTGAGCAGAATCATCACTCCGCCCACGGTAGCGGCCGACACAAGCGTACCGAGAAATTTCCATGTTTCCTGCTTCTTCGGGGTTGTTCCGAGCCAGTAGCCAATCTTCAAGTCGGTGATGAAACCGCCTGCCATCGACAACGCGGTGCACACCACGCCGCCCATGATGAGTGCGGCAATCATTCCGCCAGTGCCTTTCAGGCCCACTGCCACCATTACAACCGATGCGAGTATGAGCGTCATGAGCGTCATTCCCGACACGGGATTGCTGCCCACTATGGCTATGGCGTTGGCGGCAACGGTGGTGAAGAGGAAGGCAATTACTGCCACAAGCAGTATGCCCACAACTGCAAACAGCAGGTTGCCGTCCATAACTCCGAACAGGAAGAATATGAATGTGGCAATAAGCGTAACCACCGAACCAATGGCTATAATCTTGAACGATATGTCGCGACGTGTGCGCAGCGTCTCGGTGTCGGCCTTGCTGCTGCCGCTCATTTCCTTGGCGGCGAGCGAAACGGCACCCTTTATTATGCCCCACGACTTTATTATGCCTATTATTCCGGCCATGGCTATGCCGCCTATGCCTATGCTCTTGCCGTAGTACTTGAATATTTCTTCGGCCGACATGGCACCCACTGTCTTTGTGATTTCAGGATTCCACATGTTGAGCACCTGGTCGTGGAACGCTATCGACATGCCCGGCACTATGAGCCACCACACGGCAAACGAACCGAGACATATAATGAGCGAGTATTTCAGGCCCACGATGTAGCCCAAACCAAATACCGCTGCACCGGTGTTCACCTTGAACACGAGCTTGGCCTTGTCGGCAAGCTGCACGCCTAAGTGGGCCACGCGCGTCGTGAAATTCTCGTTCCACCATCCCATCGTGGCCACGATGAAGTCGTAAAGTCCGCCCACGAGTCCGGCAATGAGCAACGGTTTGGCCTGATTGCCGCCTTTTGCGCCGCTCACGAGCACCTGTGTGGTGGCCGTAGCCTCGGGGAACGGATACTTGCCGTGCATGTCGCTCACGAAATACTTGCGGAACGGGATGAGGAACAGTATGCCCAAGATGCCGCCGAGGAGCGACGAGAAGAACACTTTAAAGAACGATACGCTCATCTCGGGGTATTTGGCCTGCAAGATGTAGATTGCCGGAAGCGTGAAAATGGCACCTGCCACAATCACTCCCGAGCATGCACCGATGCTCTGTATTATGACGTTTTCGCCGAGGGCATTGCTGCGCTTCGTGGCAGTAGACAGTCCCACGGCGATGATTGCAATGGGTATTGCAGCCTCAAACACCTGGCCCACTTTAAGACCGAGGTAGGCTGCCGCTGCCGAGAACAGCATGGCCATGAAGATACCCCATGTCACCGACCATGTGTTCACCTCAGGATAGGTGTGATGGGGCGACATC
>CAVDJG010000044.1:0-10695 GCA_963609005.1 Acidaminococcaceae bacterium | reverse complement strand
ACGATGATAGGCCCGGGTAATTGCCACAAGACGAATGCGATGGCATAAAAAAAGCAGATGCCGGCACTGGGAGTGCCTCTTGCACTCGTCAGAACCGGCATCTGCGGTTTATTACACGCCTTGCCACAGCAGTGGCGCATGTCAATGTTGCGTAACTTCCACAATCTTTGTGGCTGCCATTTCCTTGTTGCGGCGGTTTACCACCGTTACCACAGCCTGCGCAAGGTTGATGAATGCGAGGCCGGTTATCGAAGTACTGTCGAGCGCAGTAGGTTTGCCTTCGTCGCCACTTTCGCATATTCCCTGCACAAGCGGTATCTGCGCGAGCAACGGCACCCCCATTTCGCTGGCAAGATTGCGGCATCCGTCCTTGCCGAAGATGTAGTATTTGTTCTCAGGCAACTCGGCAGGCGTGAACCACGCCATGTTCTCCACGAGTCCGAGAATGGGCACATTCACCTTGTCGTTGCTGTACATGTCGATGCCCTTGCGTGCGTCGGCAAGCGCGACAGCCTGCGGAGTGCTCACAATCACAGCCCCGGTGATTGCAAGAGTCTGCAGCAACGTGAGATGGATGTCGCTTGTTCCCGGCGGAGTGTCGAGCACGAAATAGTCAAGATCACCCCAATCGGCATCGGCAATGAGCTGCTTGAGCGCATTGCTTGCCATGCCACCGCGCCACAACGTGGCCGTGTCGGGATTTACGAAAAAGCCTATGCTGAGCAGCTTCACGCCATATTTCTCGACAGGCTCAATCAAGTCGCGGCCGTCTTTCTTTACCGCATAGGGACGGGCATCCTCCACCCCGAACATTTTGGGCACCGAAGGGCCGAATATGTCGGTGTCGAGCAGCCCCACCTTATAGCCAAGTTTGGCGAGAGATATGGCGAGGTTGGCGGCCACAGTGCTCTTGCCCACTCCACCTTTGCCCGAACTTACGGCTATCACGTTCTTCACGCCGGGAAGCAGTTTGCCTACTTCGGGGCGAGGTTTTGAGCGGAACTCGGTGTTTATCGTGACTTCCACTTCTTTCGACACATGATAGTGTATGGCCGCCTCGGCGGCTTTCAAGGTTGATTTCAAGAACGGGTCGGTGTCGCGCGGGAATATAAGCGTAAAAGAAACCGACATTCCGTCGATGCGTATGTCGTCGGCAACCATGTCGCCCTCCACAAGGTTTTTCTTGGTGCCTGGATACACCACGGTGGCAAGGGCGTCGGTTATGAGTTTCGGATATAATGTCATTGCAATAATGTTTTGTTGTCGTAATTATAGCCCGGCGGTCATTTCGCCACGTCGAGGCTGCTTCTTTTAGTGCGGTGGTAGCTGCGGTAGTCGTCGAGAGGTATCTCCACATCAGGTTCGGCAAGTTCCCCGTCGTGCGGCAGCAAGAACTTGATGTATTTTATGTTCAGACCGCGCTCTATCCACTGGCTCTCATAATAGGTCTTGATGCCGAGTATCTGCGACGTGAGATCATCGAGCCCGTCGGTGTGGTAGAGGTCGTCGGTGCTGAAAAGCACCGGCAGTTGGTTGCGGTTCACCATGTATGTGGTGTAGGTGAAGAGAAAGTTCGAATCGGTTTTCAGGTGGATTTTCCCGCCGTCGGCAAGGAAATGGCGGTAGCGGTTCATAAAATATGTGCTCGTCAGACGCTTGCGCGGATTCTTCATCTGCGGGTCGCTGAAGGTGAGCCATATTTCCTGCACCTCACCGGGAGCGAAAAAGCGGTCGATAATCTCGATGTTGGTGCGCAGAAACGCCACATTGTGCAGTCCTTCGGCAAGGGCTTCGGTGGCTCCGCTCCACATGCGTGCCCCCTTGATGTCAACGCCGATGAAATTCACGTCAGGAAACATCCGGGCCAGCCCTATGGTGTATTCGCCGCGACCGCAACCCAGCTCGAGCACGATGGGGTTGCTGTTTCCGAAGTATTCCTCGCGCCATTTGCCCTTCATCTCAAACGGCACATTGTCGATTACGGAATATGGATACTGAAAAACATTCTCATATCTCTCCATGTCGGCGAACTTCGCCAGTTTTCCTTTGCTCATAGTTTTGCATTATGTCGTTACGGGACGACAAAGTTACTGAAACTTTTAAACCCGTGAAAGCATTTGTGCCAAAAACGTGCCCGGCATACCGTGTGTCGGCATCCTGCCGTTGCCTTATGTGTAAAAGCAATGGGGCGGCAGCCGGTTTTTCCACCGTCTGCCGCCCCACAGTGCCTTGATCGCGTCTATGCCACGCAGTTTTTGTTATGCTTTCTGGGCAAGCGGCGCAGCCTGAGTGTAGGTGCGTGCGCCGAGTTCTTTGTCGAGCATGTACAGTCCGTAGCCGTTGTCCTGTATCATGCGAAGGTTGTCTATTATCGTCTGTGCGTTTTCTTCTTCCTCCACCTGCTCGTCGATGAACCATTTGAGCATGCTCTGTGTGGCGTAGTCGTTCTCTTCGTTGGTGAGTGCCACGAGGTTGTTTATGAGCGATGTAACTTTCTGCTCGTGGGCAAGTGTGCTCTCAAACACGTCGAGCAACGATTTCCATTCTGTCGGCACAGCGTCGATTGGAGCGAGCGTCACCTTGCCGTTGCGCTGAATGACGTAGTTGAACAATATCTTGGCATGGTCTTGTTCTTCCTGAAACTGCACTTCAAACCAGTTTCCCATTCCGCTTTTGCCCTCGGCATGGCAATAGGCAGCCATCGACAGATACAGATAGGCCGACCACATTTCGGCGTTGATTTGGGCATTGAGAGCCTCTTCGATTTTCTTGCTTAACATAGTTTTTTTGCTTTAAGTTTTGTAAATCACTTTCCTTTTCAAACGTATATCAAATTCCATGCCATCACGTTCACGACAGAACGACATGTCAGTTATGACACCGTTTGGCAGCCATGCACCTGCAAACACAAAAAAGGCGCGGGCCGAAAATGTCAGCCACGCGCCTATTCATTGCATGTGTATTACTACAGTTGTCATTCGATGACCACCGTTGTCCAACCGTGTTTGTCTTCCTCTATGCCATATTGTATGGCACGCAAATGGTTGTAGAGCCTTGTCGATACGGGGCCCGGCTTGCCGTCTTCACTGAACGTGTAGCGCACGCCGGTGTCAAGGTCGTCGATGTATGATATGGGGCTTATCACAGCAGCCGTTCCGCAGGCTCCTGCCTCCTCGAAAGTGGCCAGTTCTTCCTCTGGTATCTGGCGGCGTTCAACGGTCATTCCATAGTCAGAGGCAAGTTGCATGAGGCTTTTGTTGGTTATGCTCGGGAGAATTGAAGTGGATTTCGGCGTGACGTAAGTGTTGTTCTTTATGCCGAAGAAATTGGCGGCTCCGCACTCGTCCATGTATTTCTTCTCCTTGGCATCGAGGTAGAACTCACACGCATAGCCCTTCTCGTGGGCAATATGGTTGGCTTTCAGCGATGCGGCATAGTTTCCGCCCACCTTGTAGATGCCGGTGCCGAGAGGTGCCGAACGGTCGTAGTCGCGGATGATGACATAGGGATTGGTTGAGAAACCACCCTTGAAATATGGACCTACTGGGGTCACGAATATAAGGAACATGTATTCGGTGGAAGGATGCACACCCACCTGCGCCGACGTTCCGATAAGCAACGGACGGACATAGAGCGTGGCTCCGCTCTCGTATGTGGGCACATATTCCTGGTTAAGGCGCACCACTTTCTTCACCATCTCCTCAAAAAGTTCGGTGGGCACTTCGGGCATCATTATGCCACGGCATGTGCTTTGCAGGCGTTTGGCGTTCTCGTCCATACGGAACACACGCACCTTGCCGTCGGGACAACGGTAAGCCTTGAGCCCTTCAAAGGCTTCCTGGCCATAATGTAGACATGTGGCTGCCATGTGCAGCTTCAAGTATTCGTCGGAGCAGACCTCTATTTCGCCCCATTTCCCGTCGCGGTAGCAGCAACGTACGTTGTAGTCGGTTGGCATATAGCCAAACGACAGTTCTGACCATTCAATATTTTTCATAACATGGATGTATGTTTTTTGTTTTATTCATAAGTCCGTATCCAATGGCAAAAGTAATAATAAAAACATTCTTTTGCAACTATTTGTTCCAAAATATTATGTGTACAGCAAACCGGCAACCAATACATGCTCTGTTATGCCGCCATTGCGGCAACCATTTCCGGCAAGTTTTTTGGGCCTTGCGACACATTGTCACATACACATATAAAGCGCATGCCACCAATAAATCATCAAAACAGCGGTCGTTTTTGGGCAATAATCGCTACGAAACTACATCTGCACAAAATAAAAAAACTGCCTTTACCGTTAAAAACGAACGGTTTCGGGCAGTTATGTTAGTTCTTCACGTTGAACGAATTTTCTATGCTTGTTATTTCGCTCGAGAATTTCTTGTCGAATTTTATGCGTTGTTCCACTTGGTTGCAACTATATATCACGGTTGAATGGTCGCGTCCTCCCACAAGTCTTCCTATGCGGCTCGCCGGCATTTTGGTGTATTTCTGTGCCAGATATATCGATACCTGACGTGCCGTGACATAGTCTTTTTTGCGGCTTCGTCCGTTTATGTTTGCCGGAGTTACATTATAATGGTTGCAAACCCGCTCTATGATATTGTCGATTGTAAGCGGCTCTTTGTCTACTTTGACCGACCGTTTCAGCACTCGTTCGGCAAAACTTATGTCGATGTCGCAGTTGTACACCACACTATAAGCCATTAGCGAGTTTATCACTCCATGCAAATCGCGCACGCTACCGTTGGCTGTCGAGGCGATATAGTCAATCACTCCGTCGGGAATGCTGAGGCCGTCGTGGTGTATCATGCTGCGCAGAATATCGGCACAAAGCTGCACGTTGGGCTTTTCGAGCTCTGCGATAAGTCCGCCAGAGAAACGCGTCAAGAGACGTTCGTTCATTCCTTTCAGTGCAACCGGTGGCCGGTCGCTCGCAAGAATGATGCGTTTGCCATTGCGGAACAGGTGGTTGAAGATGTGGAAGAAGGTGTTTTGCGTTCCGGTCTTGTCTTCCCATTCCTGTATGTCGTCTACTATCAGCACATCGATAGTCTGATAGAAGAGGATGAAATCGTTGATTGTGTTGCGGCGCACGGCATTGGTGTATTGCACCTCGAACAGACGTGCACTGATATAAAGTACTCGTTTCTGCGGATAGAGGCTTTTCACATGCACACCGATGGCATTGATGAGGTGCGTTTTGCCACATCCCGACGGTCCGAACACGAAGAACGGATTGAATTGCGAATGCTGCGGATGCTCGGCAATTGTCTGCCCTATGGTGCGCGGAAGCTTGTTGCTGTTACCCTCTATATAGTTTTTGAAAGTGAGCTGAGGGTTAAGTTGCGAGTCGATTTGCTGCGGCAAGGCGCAGTCGAGTGTTGTCGGCGACTCGTTGGCACGTGTCGTGGCACGCGGTTTAATGTCGGCCTCAGTTGGTTCGTCGCCTTCCATGTCCACAGTTTTCTTGTGTTCACTGTCGGTAACTACCCGGTAAGTAAGTCGCACTCCTTCACCGTAAACCCGAGTGAGCACCGTGCGGAACAACGAAACATAGTTGGCTTCGAGATATTCATAGACGAAAGGACTGGGCACACGCACAAGAATCGTCTTCGTGTCCTTGTCAAAGGACTCAAAGTCGATTACTTTAAACCATGCGTTGTATTGCTGTTCGGAAACGTTCTCGCGTATGAGCGCAAGACATTCCTCCCAAATCGCATCAGGATTTCCTTTCATTTACTAGATTTGAATAAGCGAGTGAATATCTAAAACCTTCGTTATTTTGAAATTTGTTGCAAAAGTAACAATATTTTTTGTATCTGACAAATCTAATTCATTCTAATTGGTTTTGACATTCCATTTAACGTGCTTATATGCCGTCATTTAGCAACAAGGCTTTTTAACCACATGTAAATCACCGTCAAAACACATACAACTCACTGTATATATGCAAGTTACACACAACATCAACGATCTGATATTAATTTGGTGAAACATTATTGTAACCGTTGTAACGCACTATAACAGAAACGGCATCGGAGTGTTTCCGATGCCGTGAAACAAATGAGTAACGTTATTTATACTTATTCTATTTTATGTCGAATAGATACTTTCAGTTTGCAAACAGTGCCTCACTTGTCTTTCTTTCCGAACAGAGAGAAGTGCACATAGCGTTTTGGATGCTGCTTGAGGTTGACCACAAGCGAGTCGGCATCACGCATTGTTGCAGTGAGGTTGTTGTATAACGAAGCATCGTTCATCAGAAGTCCGAGCGTGCCTTGGTTATTGTTCAGTTTGTCGGTGAGTTGCTGCACGTTGGCAAGCGTTTGGTCAATCTCGTGCTTTGTCGTCTCCAAATCAAGGGCAGCAAGGTTTGCCGTGAACTTGTCGGTGTTGTCGAGCACGCCGTTGGCTTTTGCCATCAAGGCGGGAGCATTGCTGTTAAGCGTACCCATGAGTTTGTTGAGTTGACTTGTAGAAACGGCAAGATTTCCGGTAATGGTGTGCACGTTGTGCAGCGACTGTGCTATTGCAGGGTCGGCAAGAAGTGTGTTCAAACTGCCGAGTATGCTGTCGAGCTTAGGCAACATTGCCTGCACTGCGGGCAACATCTCAGATATTTGTCCCATTGCGCCGTCGCTGATGCCGCCCACGATGGTTCCGCCCGGCTCTACTTTCGAGCGCGGATTATTGGCGAGCAGAAGGTTTACCTTCACATTTCCCATCATGTCGCTCACAATTTCAGCCGAGCTTCCTACCGGAATGCGCATTTCCTTGTCAACGGCAATCAGCACCTTTGTGGGTTTTGCATCGCCATAACCATACACAATGTCTTTCACTGTGCCCACCTTATAGCCGTCGGCATAAATCGGGCACGACGAAGACAGACCGCTGACATCCTTGAAATCCACATAATAATCGTTGCTTGTTGAAAAAAGACTAAGACCTTTCAGGAAATTCATTCCGAAGAACAATATTACCACACCGGCTATTGCCACGAGTGCGATTTTTACCTCTTTGGTGAATATTTTCATATAGTTTTCTATTTGTTTCTGTTTTGTTTAAACTCGCGTATGCCTTGGTTCACGTTCATTTTCTGTCCGTCCTTGAAGGCGATGATAAACGCCCCCGGGAATTTTTCGGCTATTTCACGGTGCATACGGTATATCTCATTGTAGTTGTTCGATGCGCCATAGGTGTATTTCACAAGACCGTTTTCCTCAAACCATTCGCAGCCGGTAAGCCCTTTGAAGTTTGCATCGCCCTCACGTAGCTTTTTGCTGCTTGCCATTATCTGTATTTTAAACACCGGGCGGGCCTGGTCTACGCTGCCAGAGCCTTGCTTCAATGTTTTTGCCGGAGCTTCGCGCTTGGCCGTTTTTTGACGACTTACGGTGGTTGTCTGCGGTTCAGTTGCTGCATTTCGTGCAGCACTGTCGCCGAGAGTGTCGCCAATGGTGTTTGCCGGAAGTTCGCCTGCGCCGTTGTCTGAATTGCCGTCGTTGCTTGAAACGGTTGTCAATGGTGCGCTTTCTGTCTTGTAAGGCACTACGAGCGTATTGTCGTTTTTGTTTTTATACTCCACAAACGCATTGTAGAGTCCTTTGCATATCAGGTCGATCTGTGCGGCGTCGTTGAGCAGACGCTCCTCGTCGGGTGTGGTGATGAAGCCCAATTCTATCAAGCAAGCAGGCATCGACGTGAGCCTCAGCACCGCCAAATTCTGTTGGTGCACGCCCTTGTCGGGACGGTTGGCCATTTTGCACACATTCTTTTGCAGCATTTTGGCAAACTCTATGCTTTTCGTAAGGTTTCTGTCCTGCACAAATTCAAACATAATGTTGCTTTCAGGCGAGTTGGGGTCAAACCCGACGTAATGCTGCCGATAGTCTTTTTCGAGCAATATCACCGAGTTCTCACGCTTGGCCACCTCCAGGTTTGTCTTGGTTGCATGCGAACTTCCGTCGCCGAGAGTATAGGTTTCAAAACCGCGCGTGCTTGACGACCCTTTAATGGCATTGGTGTGTACAGATATAAACAGGTCGGCCTTGTTGCGGTTGGCTATCTCGGCACGCTCATAAAGCGGTATGAACACGTCCTTGCGGCGCGTGTACACCACCCGCACATCAGGACAGTTGCGCTCAACATAGCCGCCGAATGTCAATGCCACATTCAGGTTTATGTTTTTCTCATTCGAGTAAGTGCCAGGGGCACCAGTATCCTTTCCGCCGTGTCCGGCATCTATGACGAGCGTGAACTTTTTGTTTGCCCCTCCGGAAACGGGTGCAAACGCGAACAAAAGAAGAATGGCGACCAATGCTGTTCTGGCCAGCCTTGACAACATTTCCGGCATTTGAAATTGTTTTCTTTGAGTGTCGCAGTACCCTGCAAAAGTGCATCAATGCAGTCTTGCGTGTTGCTGACGCTGCAAAGTTAAGCAAAAAAGGAAAAAACTGCAAGCATTGATTTAGTTTTTATCATTTGTTAATTCTATTTCAACGCCTGCTCCGCCGCAATCGGCCCCCATAGGCGGATTGACCTTGGTTATGGCCAAACGGAGTGCCGTTATGGCCGGAAATCGCTCAAAGAGCCGCCCGGCCACACGCCCGGCCACATGCTCTATGAGCTGCGAGGGCACGTTCATCTCGGCTTTTATAGTTTGGCACATATCGGCATAATTGAGCGTGTCGTCCACATTGTCGGTGTCCACGGCACGCGATATGTCATATTCGGCGCTTACATCCACCACATAGTCGTTGCCCACCACACGTTCCTGCGGCAACACGCCGTGAAACGCATGCACATGCAGCGAGCGTATGTATATCTTGCTTTTTGTTATCTTCATTGTTGTGACACCTATTTATATATATGGCAAAGCCACTCCGTTTGCCGCAGCAAAGAACTGAAGCGGCAAACGGCGGGCCGTCATGCCACTGTCATCCGCAACGCGACGCGCCGCAGTTCTTGCATATCAGGCATCCTTCCTGATAGACGAGTGTCTCGTGTCCGCACACCGGACACACCTGTCCTTTGGCTTCTGTTCCATCTACCACATATTTCTTGAGCGCGCGTTCAACACCGTTTTTCCAGGTGTTTATGCTTTCGCTCTTGAGCTGCAGCGACCCCACGAGCTTTATTACGTGCTCTATTGGCATGCGGTAGCGCAGCACTCCCGATATGAGTTTGGCATAGTTCCAGTATTCGGGATTGAACTTCTCGCTCAGTCCTTCGACGGTGGTCTTGTAGCCACGCTTGTTTTCAAACTGGAAGTCGTAGCGGTGCGTGCCGTCGCTGTTTGTCTGCTTTATGATGCGCCCCTTTGTCACAGTCTTAGGCAATACTATTCCTTCCTCGTCGTCCTGCAAGCCGGTGAATATTTCATAGGGATAACCGTCGAGAAGGCCCACGAAGGCCACCCACTTTTCCTTGTTGTTCTGAAAGCGCACCACATCACATTCAAGTTCTTTGGGACGCACTTCGGTAACTGTAAGATGCGGTATTGCCGCAGGCTTTTCTTTTGGTGCAGCGGTTTCCTTCTTGTTTTTACGGTCTTTTTTCGACACCGACACCAACACGCCCGACCTGCTTCCATCGCGATATATGGTGCACCCCTTGCATCCAGAGCGCCATGCCTCTACATAAAGACGGTTCACGAGTTCCTCGTCGACATTGTTGGGCAGGTTTACGGTAACACTTATCGAGTGGTCAACCCATTTCTGTATGGCCCCCTGCATTCTAACCTTCATAAGCCAGTCTACATCGTTGGCCGTTGCCTTGCAATATGGCGAGCGTGCCACGAGGTTGTCTATTTCCTCCTGCGAGTAATTCTTCTCTGTATCGATACCGTTCACGCGCATCCATTCGAGGAATTTTCTGTGATACACGATATATTCCTCATACGAGTCGCCCATTTCGTCAACAAAGTCAACATGCACGTCGGCATCGTTGGGATTAACCTTGCGGCGTCGCTTGTAGACAGGCATGAACACCGGTTCTATGCCGCTTGTGGTTTGGGTCATAAGGCTCGTCGTGCCGGTAGGAGCAATGGTGAGACACGCAATGTTGCGCCGTCCGTAGCGCATTATGTCGTCGTAGAGGCAAGGGTCGGCTTCCTTGATGCGCAACAGGAACGGATTTTGTGCTTCACGCGCCGCATCGAACACGGCAAACGCACCGCGTTCCTGCGCCATCGTTACCGAACTGCGGTAGGCCGAGAGTGCAAGCGTGCGGTGAACCTCCACGCTGAAATCGGTGGCCTCCTGCGTTCCGTAGCGCAATCCCATTGCCGCTATCATGTCGCCCTCGGCGGTTATGCCCACGCCGGTGCGCCGCCCCTTTGAGCTTTTGTCCTTTATTTTTTCCCAAAGACTGCGTTCTGTTTCCTTCACCTCGTCGCTTTGCGGGTCGGAGGCAATCTTGTCGAGTATCAAGTCGATTTTCTCAAGCTCCAAATCCACTATATCGTCCATGATGCGCTGCGCTATGGCCACATGCTTTTTAAACTTGTCAAAGTCGAACCGCGCGCTTTCGGTGAACGGATTCTCCACATAGGAATAGAGATTTATCGACAGAAGTCGGCAAGAATCGTAAGGACACAGCGGAATTTCGCCACACGGATTTGTTGAAACGGTGCGGAAGCCCAAGTCGGCATAACAGTCGGGAATGCTCTCGCGGAGTATGGTGTCC
>CAVDJG010000043.1:0-10809 GCA_963609005.1 Acidaminococcaceae bacterium | reverse complement strand
GCGCATGGGAATAGACTATGTTGACCTGTTCTACACCCACCGCTACGACCCCGACACACCGATAGAGGAAACCCTCCAGGCCCTCGCCGACATCGTGCGCAGCGGAAAGGCACTCTACGTGGGCATATCGCGGTGGCCTCTGCACGCGCTGAAACGCGCCGTGGAATATCTGCGCCGGCGCGACACGCCGCCCCTCATCTACCAGGGACGGCTCAACCTGCTCGACCGGGCACCGCAAGACGAGGGCATAATCGACTACTGCCGCGAACAGGGCATAGGCTTCATCTCGTTCTCGCCGCTCGCCCAGGGGCTGCTCACCAACCGCTACCTCGACGGCATCCCGGCCGACAGCCGCATAGCAAAAGGCGGACACCTGAAGCGCGAGGCACTCACCCCCGACATGCTAAACCGCATAAGGCAGCTCAACGCCACGGCCGAAGCGCGCGGCGAAAAGCTCGCGCAAATGGCACTGGCGTGGGTGTTGCAGCAAGAAGGGGTGACGTCGGTCATCGTGGGAGCAAGCAGCGTGCAGCAGCTCGACCAGAACCTTGAATGCACCAAAGCACTGCCCGTGCCCGCACTCTGACACACACTGCCCGCGGCCGTGGCCAAAACCACGCGCCCGCGGGCAGACCACATGGAATTTATCAATTGAATGCAGATCGTTGATAAATCACAATTCATTCTATTCGGCACTTTCGTGTTCTATCAAAAATGTTCCGCATCTTTTAAAAAGACAAGGCTCGTATATATCAAAAAGCCACAAACGGTATAGTAAAATACCTACATTTGGTATAATAAAATTACCACATTTGGTATATCAAAGCAGAAAAGCCATTCATTCTCAATGTATTTTTGGTAACTTTGCATTTGTAATCATAAAAAGCAAATGACATGAAACAATACAAGCCACGCATTGCAGACAGAATGTTGAGCCGCAGACTTATGGGTATGGGTGCAGTCCTTATACAAGGACCAAAATGGTGTGGCAAGACAACCACAGCCGAACAGCAGGCTAAAAGTGTCGTATATATGGACGACCCTGAATATATGGAACAGAATGTTGAACTGGCAAAAATTTCACCAAAGAAGCTCCTTGCCGGCGCGACACCGCGTCTGATTGACGAATGGCAGCTTGCACCACAACTTTGGGATGCCGCCCGATTTGAGGTTGATCACAGAAACGAAGAGGGACAGTTCATCTTCACAGGCTCTGCTGTTCCTGCCGACACTGACAAGATACACCATTCCGGCACCGGAAGGTTTGCATGGCTGACCATGAGAACGATGAGTCTTTATGAATCGGGAGAGTCCACTGGCGAAGTCAGCCTAAAAGATTTGTTCAGCAAGACCGTCCCCGATGTATTTGGAACCAACAATTTGAATATCGACTCCATTGCATGGCTCATTTGCCGCGGAGGTTGGCCAAGGGCAACTACAATAAACAAGAATGTGGCACTGGATATGGCATTCAGATATTACGAGGCAGTTGTCAATAGCGACATATCACGCATTGACAATGTGAAGCGCGACGCAGAGCGGACAAAAAGGATTCTCCGCTCTATCGCAAGAAACCAATGCGCCCAAATATCGGTCAATACCATTTGTGCCGACATCGAGAACAACGACACTGTTTCTGCAAACCGCCTTACGATAGCTTCGTATATAGATGCATTGAAAAAGATCTTTGTGCTGGAAGATTCTCCTGCATGGAACCCCAACTTGCGGAGCAAGACTGCCATAAGGAGTTCCGAGACAAGATATTTCTCCGACCCTTCCATCGGAATAGCCGCACTGGGCGTAGGTCCAAACGACCTGATAAACGACCTTAGTACAATGGGACTTTTTTTTGAGTCGATGTGTGTCAGAGACCTGAGAGTCTATGCCGATGCGCTGGAAGGTTCCGTCTATCATTACCGTGACAGCAACGGCTTGGAGTGTGATGCCGTCTTGCATCTGAGAAACGGCGACTATGGACTGATAGAGATAAAACTGGGCGGTGAGAAAAACATTGAAGAAGGAGCGAAGAACCTGAAGCTCCTTGCTTCTAAAATCGACACTAAAAAAATGAAAGAGCCTTCATTCCTTATGATACTTACTGGTACGACAAAATATGCCATACGACGTGAAGACGGTGTGTATGTTGTTCCTATAGGATGTCTGAGAGACTGAAGCATCCAACTTGTCTAACAAAAATTTCAAGATATTTTGATATTCGCCAAAAACGGGTAGTACACAGCATCGCAAACGCCAAGTTGCCGATGCAGAATGAAAACAGTGAAGTGGAGACAAAGTTTTTTTTGCCATACCACGAACTTGTATGGTTACGATTAGTCAGCAAACCCTATGTAAACAGCGGGGCGCAGAACCGGCATTCCGATTCTGCGCCCCGCTTACTGTATTCAGCCCTTTCTATTGCTTGAAGATGAAGCGTGCCAAACCGTAGACATAACGGCGGAAACCGGGACGGTAGGCCAGCATGCGGTCGAACCATCCGAGCCTGCGGCCCGCCACGCGCACCACGGCACCCACATAAACCATTGCGAAAAGCGTGCCCACGCCCACTATGTGCCACTGCCACGCGCCGAAGAACACGAAGCTGAACACCACGGCAAGCACCACAAGCGACACATCGACGGCTATCTTCATCTTGGCAAACTCCTTGCCCGTAACCTCGCACACGGCAACGGGAAAGCCCTCGCCGGGCATCGTTACCGAACCGCAGCGCACTTCAAGGGCTATGCCCACGCCTAACACCGTGCACCCGGCCACCTGCGCGGCCACCTTGGCCCACAGCGATGCGGGCACGAGCCACGAAGTGAGCGCCATGTTGACGTCGATGAGCGACCCGAACACGAAGCCCACAAGCAACTGAAACAGCTGCACCGACTCGAAACGGCTCCTCAGCACGGCTATCTGCCCAAGCACGAGCACCGCGTTCATGATGTAGGTGTACTGCCCTATGGTCAACCTGGGTATGCCGCCGACGCCGGCCTTGCCCGCCGTCTCAAACACATAGGGCAACGTCGAGATAACACTCGACCCCAGCATGCTGCGCACGCACACTGCAACGCCAAACGTCATTATACACAATGAAACAAGCAGCAATACATGCTGCCAAAGAAAGGAAACGATTTTGTCTTTTCTACTCATAAGCAAGTGTCATAAAAAAAACGTATCCGACTACAGCCCGACGGCCGCTCCTGCCTAACAAAATAATACGGCACACCTGCCAGTCCTGATACAATCTTGCTGCAAAGTTACGAAAAAAAAACGAGAAAACGGCCGTCATCGGCCGCGACCCGCGCCTTGCGCCCGCACCGCACAGTGCCGCACACACGAAAAAAGAGCCGACTTCACAGCCAGCTCTTCTGCTCTTATACAATAACATTATGAATTTTAATAGTGGCTATCTTACCGGCCTGCCCCTACGGACAAGCCTGCCCTCTGCCCTGGCCTGTGCCTCCGCCCCCGGAGACACGGTTAACGAACAATAAAACAATAAGATCTTAAACTATGAGCCAAATCTGTATGGCGGCAGGGCGGGGCCTATCGTGTCAAAGTTTATCCTTGAAACTGTCGAGCCACGCGTCGATGCGCGCCTCGGTCTTGTCGCTCTCGTTCACGTCGTCGAGGGCGAGACCCACAAACTGGCCGTTCTCCACGGCCTCGGAGTCGTCGAATGTGTAGCCGTCAACCGACACCTGGCCCACCACGGTGCAGCCCTTGTCCTTCACGGCATTGTAAATCTCGGCCATGGCGCCGCAGAACGTGTCGCAGTAAGACTCGCTGTCGCCGCAGCCGAATATGGCAACGGTCTTGCCCGAGAGGTCGGCAGCCTTTATCACGCCCAAGCCGTCATACCAGTCGTCCTGAAGCTCGCCTGCGCCCCATGTCGAAGTGCCGAGAAGCAGGTTGTCGGCCCCGTCCACCTGTGCGGCGTCCAAGTCGGCCACGTTGACAGCCTCAACACCGAGCTTGCCGGCGATGGTCTGCGCTATACTCTCGCAAGTCCCTGTCGAGGAACCGTATGCTACCAATGTCTTTTTCATATCAACAGTTTTAGTCGTTTTCAATCATTTACGGCTGCAAAGTTAGCCACTCGTGCGCACAGACACAATACCTAAAAGTAGGGTTTCGGCCAAATACCTACTAATGGTGAACCCTCCCCGGCCCCGCAAAAAGCGGCCGCAACACTTGCACGACAACGAAAAAATGTTGACCTTTGCACTGCGCCCGGCCGCAACCACACGCCGCGCCGGGCCGCACAACCACGAAAAGTAACGCAAACCACACATGGCTCAGAATAAATCAGGCGACGGGCTCACCCCGATGATGCGCCAGTTCTACACGCTCAAGGAGAAGCATCCCGACGCGCTGCTGCTCTTCCGCTGCGGCGACTTCTACGAGACCTACGCCGACGATGCCGTCACCGCAGCGCGCATCCTCGGCATAACGCTCACCCGGCGCAACAACGGGCGGCAGACGGGAACAACCGAAATGGCCGGATTTCCGCACCACGCGCTCGACACCTACCTGCCCAAGCTCATCCGGGCAGGCCGACGCGTGGCCATATGCGACCAGCTCGAAGACCCCAAGCTCACCAAGACCCTCGTGAAGCGAGGCATCACCGAGCTCGTGACACCGGGCGTGGCCATGGGCGACAACGTGCTCAACTACAAGGAAAACAACTTTCTCGCCGCCGTGCACTTCACGCGCACGCAATGCGGCGTGGCCCTGCTCGACATCTCCACCGGCGAGTTTCTCACCGGCGAGGGCACCTTCGGCTATGTAGAGAAGCTGCTGGCCAGCTTCCAGCCAAAGGAAATACTATACGACCGCGCAGCCAAACAAGACTTCGAGCGGCACTTCGGCACGCGATGGTGCGTGTTCGAACTCGACGACTGGATGTTCACCCTGCAAAGCTCGCGGCAGAAGCTGCTGCGCCATTTCGGCACAAAATCGCTCAAGGGCTTCGGCGTGGAGCACCTGCAACTGGGCGTGGTGGCGTCGGGAGTGATACTGCAATATCTCGAGATGACGCAGCACACCCACATCGCACACATCACCTCGCTGGCGCGTATCGAGGAAGAACGCTACGTCAGGCTCGACAACTTCACCATTCGTTCGCTCGAAATCCTGCAGCCAATGCAGGAGGGCGGAGCGTCGCTTCTCGACGTGGCCGACCGCACCGTGACGCCCATGGGCGGACGCATGATGCGCCGGTGGCTCGTGTTCCCCCTGCGCGACGTGGCGGCAGTGACGCGCCGTCTCGACATGGTGCAGCGCTTTGCCGACGACAGCGATCTCGCCACCGTCACCGACGAACAGCTGCATCTCATAGGCGACATGGAGCGCATAATATCCAAGGTGGCCGTGGGCCGCGTGTCGCCGCGCGAGGTAATGCAGCTCAACACCGCACTCACGGCCCTCGCACCGGTAAAGACAGCCTTCACGGCCGACAGTTGCGAGCCGCTGCGCGACATGGGCGAGCGCATCAGTCTGTGCGAAAGCCTCAGCCAGCGCATCACGCGCGAGATACAGCCCGACCCTCCGCAGCTCGTGCAGAAGGGCGGAGTGATAGCCGACGGATACTGCGACGAGCTCGACGAGCTGCGACGCATAGCCAGCGGCGGGCGCGACTTTCTCCTGCAGATACAGCAGCGCGAGATAGAACGCACGGGCATACAGTCGCTCAAGGTGGGCTACAACAACGTGTTCGGCTACTATCTCGAGGTGCGCAACACCTACCGCGACAACGTGCCCGCCGACTGGGTGCGCAAGCAGACACTGGCCAACGCCGAACGATACATAACCCAGGAGCTCAAGGAATATGAGGAGAAGATAATGGGGGCCGACGAGAAAATTCTCGCGCTCGAGACGCGCCTCTTCGGCGAACTCGTGGCCGCCATGCAGGAATACATACCGCAGATACAGGCCGATGCATCCATCGTGGCACACGCCGACTGCCTCCTGTCGTTTGCCAAGACGGCTGCCGAACACCACTACACGCGCCCCGAGGTGGCCGACGACGACGTGCTCGACATCAAGGCAGGCCGGCACCCGGTGATAGAAACGCAGCTCCCTACCGGAGAGAGCTATGTGCCCAACGACATCGAACTCGACACCGAGCGCCAGCAGATAATGATTATCACCGGACCCAACATGGCCGGAAAGTCGGCCCTGCTCAGGCAGACGGCCCTCATCACCCTCATGGCGCAGGCAGGCAGCTTCGTCCCGGCCGAAAGGGCACACATAGGCGTGGTGGACAAGATTTTCACACGCGTGGGAGCATCCGACAACATCTCGCTCGGAGAGTCAACCTTCATGGTGGAGATGACCGAGGCCGCCGACATTCTCAACAACGTCACGCCGCACTCGCTCGTGCTCTTCGACGAGCTGGGGCGCGGAACATCCACCTACGACGGCATATCCATAGCCTGGGCCATAGTGGAACATCTGCACAACCACCCCAAGGCACGCGCCCGCACGCTCTTCGCCACACACTACCACGAGCTCAACGAAATGCAGAAGAGCTTCCCGCGCATAAGCAACTACAACGTGTCGGTGCGCGAGGTTGACGGTAAAGTGATTTTCCTGCGCAAGCTCGCCAAGGGCGGGTCGGAACACAGTTTCGGAATACACGTGGCCGAAATAGCCGGAATGCCCAAGTCGATAGTGCGCCGTGCCAACACGGTGCTCAAGCAGCTCGAGGCCGACAACGCCCAGGTGGGCACAAGGCAGAAGCCCAAGGCCGCAAACATAAAGACCGAAGAGAGCGGCATGCAGCTCAGCTTCTTCCAGCTCGACGACCCCGTGCTCAGCCAGATACGCGACGAAATCATGGGGCTCGACATCGACAACCTCACACCCGTGGAGGCTCTCAACAAGCTCAACGAGATAAAGAAAATACTGAGCGGAAAGAGCTGACGCGCCGCCGCAAAACCATAGCCACACGGCACGCGCCGCAAACAAGGCTTCCCTGCACCGCAAACAAGGCTTCCTTGCACCATAAACAAGGCTTCTTTGCGGCGCAAGGAAGCCTTCTTTTTTTGTCGGCACAATGGTTGCTTTTTGTCAGTTTCCAACCATATTTTTACAACTATTTTTCTTACTTTTGCACTGCACACCCCCACGGCCAACCTAAACAAGCCTATGAAGACACTTATCATCGCGGCCATCGCGGCCGCAACCGCCCTCACGGCACATGCCGACGACTGGATGGCACGCGTGCCCGACAGCACGCAAGTGTGCCGCATGACCATTCCCGGCACTCACGACGCGGCCACCGGCGACGGCTTCGCCCGTGCCGACTCCACCGTGGCCATGGTCACGGCCAAGACGCAGGAGCTGCCCCTGTCGGGCCAGTGGGCCGCCGGTGTGCGCGCCTTCGACCTGCGCCCGGCTGTTATCACCATGCCCGACGGCACGCGCCATCTGCACATCTTCCACGGCGAGTTTGCCACGCGCCTCACAATGGATGCCGCACTGAGCCTCATAGCCGACTCTCTCGCCGCCCACCCCACCGAGTTTGCCGTCGTGGTGATGCGCCACGAGGCATCGCCCTCGCGCGACGAGAGCCAGTGGGCGGCACTCATGGGCCAACTGCTTGCACGCCACGCCGACGTGCTTGCCGACTTCTCGCCCGAAATGACCGCAGGCGACATGCGCGGAAAAATACTCCTCATAAGCCGCGACCGCTACGACGGACCGCTGCACGGGGCCTACGCCGAAGGATGGCGGCACGACGCCGACTTCTGGCATCACCCCGCAGCCACACTCACGGGCAAGGGAGGGCAGTGCAGGCTCGCCGTGCAGGACTTCTACGACACGTCTTTGCCGGGCGCAATGAAGAAGAAGCTGCGCGCCATAAGCCGCATGCTTAAGGCAGCACGCAAGGCCCACGGCTACGGCAACGCGCCCGTGTGGACAATAAACCACGCCTCGGGCTACGCCCTCACTGCCGACATCGGCGCGGCCGAACCGGTGTCGCTTTCCGACGGCTACCGCGCCAACGCCGCCGCCACCAACGCACATCTGCTGCGCAAGGCGGCCAAGGGCGGCATAAAGGCAGCCGGAATAGTAATGGCCGACTATGCCGGAACCGACACCTCGGCCGCCTACCGGGTGATGGGCGGAAGTCTTGTAGACATGATAACCAAAGGCCGCTGAACAAAAAAACTAAAGAAAAAACATACACACATGCGCAAGTTACGAACAATAGAAATGCAGCGCCTCACGGTGGAACAATTCCGCGAGGCCGAGAAAATGCCGCTCGTCGTGGTGCTCGACGACGTGCGATCGCTCTACAACGTAGGGTCGGTGTTCCGCTCGTGCGACGCCTTCCGCGTGGAGGCGGTCTATCTGTGCGGCATCACGGCCACACCGCCCCACCCCGAAATACACAAGACGGCACTCGGCGGCGAGGACTCCGTGGCCTGGCGCTACTTTGCCTCGGCCACCGAGGCGGTGCAGTCGCTCCACGACGACGGCTACACGGTGTTTGCCGTGGAGCAGGCCGAAGGATCAACCAAGCTGCAGCATCTCGACGCCCAACCCAACCAACGCTACGCCATAGTGCTCGGCAACGAGGTGAAGGGCGTGCACCAGGAAGTGGTTGACATGAGCGACGGATGCCTGGAAATACCGCAGTTTGGCACAAAACACTCGCTCAACGTGAGCGTAACGGCAGGCATAGCAGTGTGGGAATTCGCCCGCAGGCTCATGATCTGAACCACAGCGCACACCGCGCAACACTACCCCTTATTCCACACATTCCTCCCACTCCACATCATCACCACCACAATGAAACGATTCTTCAACACAGCAGCCATAACGGCAGCGGCACTGCTCGCCGCACCCACGGCACAGGCCGACAACGGCAACGCCGTCACGCCCACACGCTATCCCTCGGCCAAGACCGAGAATTTCGCGCCCACGCTCACCCCTTCGCACTCGTGGCGCAACATGGCACTGCACCGCCCGTGCCGCGCCTCGTCTACATTCGACTTCAACCTCACGCCGCAACTGCTCACCGACGGCATCGCCTTCCACGGCACACCGCCCACGCTTGCCGTGAGCACACCCTCGGGACTGCTGCCCAAACGCGAGCGCGAGTGGGCAATCGACGGCGGCATGTACACGCGCAACACGCTCATGGGCCACGACACCTTCCTGCAATATGAGTGGACGGGGGCAGAGTTTGCCATCGACACCGTGGCCCTGCGCTGCAACGTGGCCTACGACGCCGCTCTGGCCACACAGGGCTGCACCATAAGGGTGCTCGCACGCGAAACCAACGCCAAAGGCAAGGCCGGGCAGTGGAGCGTGGTGGCACAGCACCACACCGACACGCTGCCGGGCAAGGAGTCGCGCTACAAGGCCCACAGCGACCCCAACAAGCAAACCGACCGCAGTATGCTGCCCACGCGCGACATCACGCTGCGGCTGCCGCTCACCCACGCGCTGCGCCGCATGCAGGCTCTGCGCGTGGAAATGAAGATGCCGGGGGCGGCACACTGGACGGTGTACAACATAGAACTGGGCAACAGCGGACAGCGGATCACATCCGAACTGCTCTCCTCGGCACGCTTCGCCAGCGCATGGGTGAGCGCAGCGGGCGCCGAGCAGTGGGCCGAGGTCGATCTGGGGCAAAGTTCGCAGATAGGCGAGGTAAGGCTGCAATGGATTGAGAAAGCTGCCGAAGGGCGCATTGAAACGAGCGACGACCGCCTTGCATGGACTGCCGTGGGCAAGCTGCACGGCGGCAAAGGCAACGACGAGCGGGTGGCCACACCCGGCGGCCACGGCCGCTATGTGCGCGTGGTTATGACTCGTCCGGGAAGCACCGGACGCTACGCCCTGGGCGAAATGGAGGTGATGGGCTACGGAGGCTACGACACTACGCCCCACGCCGAGGCTCCCGCCGAGGGCAACCGACAACCGCTCTCGGGCGGCAACTGGAAGCTGCAGCGCGCCTCAGAGGTGAAGGCCGCGGGCAGCGACATATCTTTGCCGGGCTTCGCCGACGCCCAGTGGATAACGGCCACAGTGCCCGGCACGGTGCTCATGAGCTATGTCAACATCGGATCACTGCCCGACCCCGCACTGGCCGACAACATCGAGGTGGCATCGGAGTCGTTCTTCAACTCCGACTTCTGGTACCGACGCACATTCAACGTGCCATCCGAATGGCAAGGCAAGCACGTGTTTCTGTGCTTCGACGGCATTAACTGGAAGGCCGACGTGTATGTGAACGGAAAGAAGGCCACACGCATAGAGGGCGCGTTCACACGCTCGCGCACCGACATCACGCCGCTGCTGCAGCAGGGCAACAACGTGCTTGCCGTGAAGGTGCAGTGCCCGGCACACCCGGGCGGACTGAAAGAGAAGACGCTCGAGACTACCGACATAAACGGAGGAATGCTCGGCGCCGACAACCCAACGTTCCACGCAAGCATCGGATGGGACTGGATTTCAACCATAAGAGGGCGCGAAACGGGACTGTGGAACGACGTGTTCCTGAGCGCCGAGGGCGAGGCTACACTCTCCGATCCGCTCGTAACCACCTCGCTCAACCTGCCCGACACCGCCGCAACCATTACGCCGCGAGTGGTGATAGCCAACAACGAAGACCGGCAGATGAGCGGAACGCTGCGCGGATGGGTGGGCGACATAAGCTTCGAAAAACGCGTCACAGTGGCCCCGAACGCCTGTCAGGAGGAATTGTTCAGCCCCGACGCATTCAGTCAGCTGCGCGGCCGCAAAATGCGCCTGTGGTGGCCCAACGGCTACGGCGAACCTTATCTC
>CAVDJG010000042.1:0-10814 GCA_963609005.1 Acidaminococcaceae bacterium | reverse complement strand
GACTCTTATGTGTGTGCGGCCCGGAGATTCTCGGAAAACGGCACTTTCAACGATTTCAAGCCATTGCTTAAAAGCAACTCGCGCATCGACCATGTGTTTGTGTCGCCCGCCTTCGACGTAAACCGCTACGGAATGCTCACCAACATGTATTGGACACGCGACAACGCTGCCGCTGCCGACAGCGTAAAGGGGAAGAACGCACCGCAGGAAATAGATTTCAGCGAATACACGCTGCGCACCCCGTCAGACCATTATCCGGTGCTCGTGAAGATGAACTACCGCAAATAACCGCACCAACAACGGGGCGGAAAGCCACGCTGCAGCAACTGAAAGGGCACGGCGCAGCAACTGAAAAGCCTCGAAACACCAGCAGAAAGGAGGAAGGTCCGTAGTGGACATTCCTCCTTTCTTTGTTTCTGCCGGTGCGCATGGGCTACTGTGGCAAACGCACACTGCCCTCACCGGCGATGCAAAAAAATGTGCGCCGGGACAATTCTCAGCCCCGGCGCACACCGTATTGTTTATCTGTCGGCCGCTATGCAGCAGCCGTTGTCATGTCAGAATCCCTTTTTAATATCCGGGGTTCTGCTGGTCGGCCAGCTCAGTATCCGATCCGAGCAGCGTCTTGTCAAGCGGCCAGAGGAGCAAGTGCTCGTCTTGTGTAGTGCCGTTGAGCACAGGCACGTTGGTCTCCACTACGTTACCGTTGATGTCAACCATCCAAGGATTGTTGGAAGTATCAAGTCCGTAGCCGAGACATCCCTCGGGCTGGAACACGAAGTGGTCTTTCTGTGTGCCGCCCTTCACGGCTGTCAGGCGGCGCAGGTTCCACCATCGCTGGCCCTCGGCCAGGAATTCCTTGTCCCACTCGCGCATGATGGCGTTCTCGTTCTGGCGGAATGTTCCGGCAGTGAAGCCATACTTGTTGGCATCCCAGTTGCTGCCGTAGGCGCGCTTGCGGATGAGGTCGAGATATTTCTTCACTCCTGCGTTGTCGCCAGCATAGTTGGCGCACTCGGCAGCATACAGATAAGCCATTGCCAAACGATAGATAGGCATGTCGACAACCATCTGATAATATGTGCTACCGTTAGGTATCGTCGGACGGAACTTGCATACGAACGTTCCAGCCAGTGTGTGTTTGCCGTCCTTCGGGTCGAAGTTGTCGAGATGTGCCAAATTGGCTTCGCGCTCCTGGGCGGTGAGGTTCCACTGCGGATAGAACATTTCTATACGCGAGTCGTTCTCGTCGAACTGATAGTAGATAGAGTTTTTGTAGGTGTAACGGCACGGACCGAAATTGGTCTTGCCCCAAATCTCTATGTCGGAGGTGTTGCCCGAAGCATCGGTCCATGTTCCGAAGCGGTTGGCGACGCCCTTCACGTGGCCCCAACCCTGCTGGTCCATGTCGCTCCAGTAGGTGTTGTAAGCCGAACCGGTGGCTCTTGACCAGAGCAGGTAGTAGGCCGGATAGTTGTAGTAAGAGCCGTCGTTCTCGCTGCTATAGCACACGCTGAAGATGTTTTCGCTGTTGTGCGGTGTTGTCCACACACTGTAGAAATCGTCCTGCAAGGCGTAGCCGTAGTTGTTGATGACGTTGTTGAAATAGGTTGCAGCCGTTGCCACGTCGGCAGCGTTGGCCTTGTGGTCGTCGGTTTCCACCTTGCCCGACCAGAGGTAGACCTCGCCTGCGAGCATTTCAGAGGCAGCCTTTGTCCAGTAGTAGTCCTTGCTGGAGCTCTTGTACACATAGTCGGTCTTGCCGAAATATTCGAGCGACTTGGCTATGTCGTCCTTTATCTGCTTCAAAGTCTGCTCGGCCGTGCTTCTTCCCTTGTAGAGTTTGGTGGCTTCATACTCTCCGAGGATAACGTCGGGTTCGGTGCGCAGCACCACGCCGCCATACATTCTATACATTTGGAAATAAGAGAACGCGCGGTAGCCGTAGGCCATGCCGAGCAATCCGTTCTTCACGTTGTCGCTGAGCACATCGGTGTTGTTGCAACGGTAGATGAGTTCGTTGATGTTTGCTATGAAGCCATAGTAGCCGCCGAAGGTAGAGAACTGCGTGTGGTCGGCATCATAGAGGTTCTGTATAGGCTCGTTGTTTATGATACCCGAACCGTCGATTGTGGCCAGTTCAAACACTCCCGAGCGCAACTCGCCTGCATTGAACAGCACATTCTGCGCATTGTTTGAGCGGAACTGGTTGGATATGGCCGTGATGAAACCCTCAAACTCTGTTTGGCTTCCCCAAAACGAATTGGCGCTGAAGTTGTCGATAGGCTTATAGTCGAGGTTGCACGACGTTGTAAGCACGCCCGCTCCCGCCATAAGACCGATTGCCAATGTCTTTATATATTTGTTCATATCGTAATCTATGTTTTAAAATATGTGTAACCTTTGTTTAGAAAGTGACGTTCAGTCCGAAGAGCACCGTGCGCGGCAAGTTGTAGGTTCCGCCCCATCCGGCCGTGTTACCGTTTGTATAGGTGGTGTTGTCGGGCAATGGAATGGTGCACGACTTGATGTAGCCGAGGTTCTGTCCGGTAAGCGAAACGGTTATGGCGTTGCAGGCAACCTTCTGGCAGATGAACTTGGGCAGCGTGTAGGAAATCGAAAGTTCGCGGCATGCCAAGTAGTTTCCGCTCTGTGTGAAGAACGAGTTGGAGCGGATGTAGTTGTCGGTACCGAACTGTGATGCCCAGCACACGCGCGGATACTTCGCTCCGGGGTTGTCGGGAGTCCATGTGTCGCGCACGGCATCGTTGAATGCCATGTTGCCCTGACCCTCGCCGAGCCAGAAAGCCACGTTGGAATCGTAGACCTGGAAGCCGAAGCCCATGTCGAAACGTGCATAGAGCGAGAGGCCCTTCCATGTGAGCGTGGTGTTGAAACCGCCTGTCCACTTGGGTGTGAGGTTGCCGAGCACCTTGCGGTCCTTGGACTCAACCCAGTTGTCGCCGTTGCGGTCTTCATAGATGAAGTCGCCAGGCATGAGCTGCACGAGGTTGCTGTAGCCCTTGGCAATGAGCCTCTGACGGCCCGACTCGTTGGCATAAACGGCTGAACCGTTGCTTGTGCCGGTGTCAACATAGTCGCCCAAAGCCTCGATGTCGGCCTGCGAGCGTGCCATCTTCACAACGCCGTAGCCCACAAACGATCCGGGAGTCTGTCCCTCCTGATAGCCGCCCACATAGTGGGTTTCGTTGCCGTTGCCCGTGTAGACCTCGGTTCCGCCCTGGCGGTTGTTGGGAAGTCCGTTGTAGGGAAGCTTCACGATGGTGTTCTTGTTGTAGGTGATGTTGGCATTGAGTGTCCACTGGAAGTCGCGTATGCGCAGCAGAGTGCTCTGCAAGTCGATTTCAAGACCGGCATTGCGATACTGTCCGTTGTTGTAGGTCACGGAAGAGAAGCCCGTAGTCTGCGGCAGTGTCAGCGACGAATACTTGTCCATCGTGAGACGGTTGTAGTAGGTGATGCCCAGGTTGAAGCGGTTGTTGAGGAAGCCCAGGTCGACACCAACCTCAGCCGTGCGTGTCTTCTCCCATTTCAGGTTGGGGTTAGGCAGCGTGCTCACGCGGTAGCCATAGGCACCGTCATACTGGTAGGCACTGTATGCGCCCTGCAGTGTGTAGTAGCCCAGATAAGAGCTGTTGATGGTGGCGTTGAGACCATAGGATGCGCGCAGCTTGGCATAGTTGATAATCTTCTCCATGCCCCACTTCTGCCAGAAGTTTTCCTTGCTGAACACCCATCCGGCCGACACTCCGGGGAATGTGCCCCACTTGTGGTTCACCAGTCGGGAGTAGCCGTCGGCACGGAACGTGGCAGCCACGAGATACTTGTCCATGTAGTCGTATTCGGCGCGGCCGAAATAAGACATGAGGGCCTCCTCGTAGTGGAACGAACTCATGTCGCGCGACTGCACCTCAGAATCGTTCTTTGTGAGCTGCAGGCCGGGGAAGTAGCCCGTGGGAGCTCCGTAGCCGCTTGCGCTGAAACCGCGGTAGCGGCGCTTGTAGAACTCGGTACCGGCCATCACGTTCAGGGTGTGCTTTTCGGCGAACACATGGTTGAAGTTGGCCACGAGGTTGTAGGTCTGGTCGAAATAGCGCGAGAACGATGCACTGGTGTTGTAGCTTGTGTTCACGCCCGATGTGCCGTCGGGGTTCGCGGCTCCGGTCTGGTTGGTGACGTATTTGTGGTTGAAAGCCTCGTCATACTCCTCATTGTAGAACCAGCTCATGGTGCCTTTCAGCGTCAGGCCGTCGATGATTTTGGCCGTGAGCGACTGTGTCATCGAGAACTTGTCGCTCTGGTTGTCGCGGTCGAAGTTGCCCTTGTTCACGTTGACGTTGATTACGGGGCCGTTCATTCCGTAGAGTTCCTTGCCGTCTTCGTCGCGGTAGCGTATGAACTTGAAGCCCTGTCCACGGTTCATGAAGTACTCAGTGTCGAGGTTGGGGTCGTCGTTGAGCCAGTTGGCGCGGGTGTAGTTGAACACCGAGTTGGTTTCCAGCCACTTTGTTATCTTGTAGCTGCCGGTGAGCGCGAAGTTGTAGCGCTTGTAGAAAGTGCCCTTCACGAAGCCGTCGGCATCGTAGAGTCCGAGGCTGGCATAGTAGCGTCCGCGGTCGTTGCCGCCCGAGATGCTTGCATTGTAGTCCTGTGTGACATAGGGCGTGCGTCCGTTCACCTCAAGCGGGTCGATGTTGCGGTAGAGAATGTAGTTGTCGCTCACGGGGTCGAGCATTTCGCTCCATCCCTTCTGCAGCAGGTAGGCGTTGTCGTCGGTCTTGCGCAGGATGTTGTAAGTCTGTGTCTGCGACAGTTCGGTGCGGCCTATACCGCCGGGAACGTTGGTTCCGTAGAGGCCGTTGTTGTATTGCGTTGCATATTTTCCGCCGGGAAGAGTCCACTCGCAGTTTTGTATGGCGAGTCGGTAGTAGTAGAGGAAGTCCTCGTCGGAGCACATGTTGTAGCCCGTGTTATAGTAGTTCAAGCCCACCTTGGCATTGAAGCTCACGTTGGCCTTGCCCTGCTTTCCGGTCTTGGTGGTGATGAGCACCACGCCGTTTCCGGCGCGTGCACCGTAGAGTGCCGTTGCACCGGCGTCCTTCAGGATTTCCATCGACTCGATGTCGTTGGGGTTGATGTCGGCCATGGAGCTGCGTATCACGCCATCGACGATAACGAGAGGCTCGTTGCTGCCGCCGTCGTAGTTGGAACCACCACGGATTGTTATAGAAGGCGTAGCCGACGGTTTACCGCTGGTGATGTCAACCTTGACACCGGCAACAGCACCGGCAAGGGCCTGTGCAGGGTTGGCGTTGACACCCACCGAGAGTGTCTTCTCGCTCACCTTTGAGATAGAGTTGGTCACTTTGGCGCGTTTCTGTGCCACGCCGTAGCCCATTACCACCACCTCGTCGAGCGCGGTGGCGTCTTCTTTCAGGGTGATTGTGAGCGGCTGCCCGTTGAACTTCACCTGCTGCGAGGTGTAGCCTATATATGATATTTCGATTGTCGAGCCCTTGGGCACGTTGGCAAGCGTGAATTTTCCGTCGATGTCGGTCACGGTGCCCAGTTTAGAACCTACGACCTTTACGCTGGCGCCGATTACTGTCTCGCCGTTGTTGTCGAGCACTACGCCCGAGCATGTGGCTTCGGCGGGGGGAGGCAACACTGCCACCGACGACGGCCCGTTTGACGTGGATGCGAACACACCAAGTGGAGATGCCGTGACAACCATCGCGACAAGTCCCAATTTAAAGTTTATATTTTTCATATAGCTCTGCTTACAGGTTTGAAAATTGTGAATTCGCCGTTACTCAGCCTTGGTGGTGAATTCCTTCCAGTATAATTGCGCACTGCTGAACCCGCTCTTGGCACTCGGTATGGCCTGCGTCGATATCACATAGTTGGTGCTCGGAGTGAGGCCCGTGAAGGTGTACTGGCATGTGCGGTAGTCGAGTTTCTGCTCCGACACCTTATCGCCCACATTGGCCTTCGTGCCCTTGTAGAGCGTCACGATGTAGCCGTCGCAGTTGCTGTTGGGCACGAGTGTCCAAATGGGTGTCACCGTAGTGGCGGTGTACTGGCAGGAGTTGATGGCCACAGGACCCATCACGCTCTCGTCGTCGTCGCCGCACGAGGTCAGCACCAATGATGACACCGAAAGGCACAACAACATCATCAGAATGTACTTGAATCTTTTCATAGTTTGAATATATTAATAATTAGATAATAGTTAGATAAATGTTGTCAAATAAAACAAGCCTAATTTGTATCCAATACAAGTTATATGGACTTTTTCATGCGCGGTTTAAACGTTTTTTGCGCAAGCACACGCATGTTTCATAAATGATTTAACCAATCACTGTTGCAAAGATAGATAATTTTAATTAAATCGCAACAAAAACATAAAAAAAATGAGCCATAACGTTATTTTTTCATATTTTATACTCCTTTTAACGTTAACACACGGTGCAAAGCGCGTCCGGGCACCGTCTGCCCGTCCTGCCAAACACAGTTTTTCGTGTTGCACGGCAGGCGAAAAAAAGGAGCGGGCGACGCTTGTTGTGCCGTCCGCTCCATGGAGTTTATCAATCAAGAAAGTGTTGCTAGCGGCGTGCGGCTAATGCTGCACACGCGTGCGGCACGTGCCCCACGCATGCCGTGCAGCCGCTGCATGACGCGGCGCAATCATCGGCGCATCACCTTTAAGGTGTGTCCGTCGGCGGTGCGCACTATGTTGAGCCCGCGAGAAGGCGATGTCATGCGCTGGCCAAGTGCGTTGTAGGTGGCCGTGGCCGTGGTGTCGGCCGTGGTGCGCACGCTTTCGATTGCGGTTACATATTCACTTGCGTCAACATCGGCCTTGGCGGCATTCACTATCACGCCGTCGGCATCGCACAGAAGCACCACTGCACGCAGGCAGCGCGGGTTTTGCACGAGGTTCTCGTCACTGGTGTTCACCATGTCGGCGGTGGCTATCTCGCTGGCAAATCTGACGGTGGTATCCTCGGCATAGCTGCCGTCGAGGACTGCACTGGTGCCTTTGAGGCGCGAGGTGTAGATTAGAACGTCGGGGAAATACAGGCCGTCGATGCCGCTCGGGCCGTCGTAGAATTTCTCAAACTCGGGTTCGGGGAATTCCGAGGCGGTGCCTTCTGCTCCATTGGCATAGTAGTTTGACTGCTGCCATTTGCTGCCCGTGCCGTGCAAGCTGTCGGCAACCACCACATATTCGAGCGTGTAGCCCTCGGTGGCAACGTCGGTAACAAACGTGAGGATGGCGTCTACATTCACCTTCGAACCGTCGGGCGAGAGCTTGGCCTTTGCTTCTACCGACACGGGGACAAACTCGTCGCAGGCTTCTTTCCATGCCTTGTCAAGCGCAAAGCCGTCGTCTCCGGTGCCGTAGTAGGCATCTGCTTCGATGTCGCGGTCGATATAGCTGGCCGGATAGCCTGATATGGACGACGGGAAATCGATTGTTGACATTATCTCCATGGCATCGCCGCTATGGTAGGATATGCCTATGAAATCGTCGGGATAGAGGCGGTTC
Source organism: Acidaminococcaceae bacterium (assembly GCA_963609005.1). Classification (GTDB taxonomy): domain Bacteria; phylum Bacteroidota; class Bacteroidia; order Bacteroidales; family Bacteroidaceae; genus Prevotella. Next base: position 3,241 of record CAVDJG010000042.1, on the reverse strand, counting down.
ATCACTTCGAGGCCCACAAAGCCGCGCGGACACCATCCGCACCATGTGCCGGTGTATTCCTCAACCACGGCATGCTTCACGGGCACGGAGGAAAGCGCAAGCAGATTGCCCGAGATAGTATTGGCCTGTGCCAGTTTCTGGCCGTTTACGCCGGTCACGGTAATGCTTGTGGGATAGGTGCCCTTGGCGGCCGGAGCCGGCAAAGTGAACGGCACGTCGCCCGTGGCGCCATATATCGGCGGCAGCGGGGAGTCGAGGTCGATGTGTGCTGTGCCTTTCTTTCCGTCGAGGGCGTATTCGCAGTCAACCGACTGCACGCCGTTGTAGCCGTAGTTGGCCATGGCGATCGTGAATGGCGTGTCGGTGCCCACCTTGGCCTTCACGTCGAGGTTTCCCATGAATGCGGCATCGTCGGCGTCGGCATTGCCGAGCAGCACCTGCACGGCCAGGCTTCCCTTGTCGGAATAGTCGAACCACTTGCGGTAGGTTGACGACGAGTGCACAAAGAATCCTCCGTCGGCATACTGCGAGGTGAGCTTCAACGCAGGCGTTACCACGCCGTTGTTCTTCACCGCCGTGAACGTGTAGCCCACATATATGGTGTCGGCCGTTATGGCATAAGGCTCGGCCAGCGTCACGGTGACGGTGCTGTCGTCAACCTCGGCATCCTGCGTGAACAGGTCGGGCACGTTGGTTTTCTTTCCGCCAACGGTCTGCAGCTCGAGCTTGCTTGCAAGCCACACCTTCAAACCGGTGACATCGTCCTTCGAGGCGAACGGCACTGTGAACTGCTTCACGGTCTTCCCGCGCAGGTTGTGGCCGGTGAGCATCACTGCCACATCGTAGGTTTCGGTCTTCTTCGAGCCGAAGGTGGTTATCTTTCCGGCGCCGGTGTCGCGGCTGAACACTATGTCGCCATTGCCGGCAACGGCGCAGTTGGGTGACATTGCCAGCGCGAAGAGCGCGGCAACCGCTGTTTTCTTTATATCGTTTCGCATAGTTGTGCCTTTCTTTTTTTGAAGTTTTGAAAAAAGCGTGCCCGGTTCATCACGAACTTACGGCACGCCTACGTTTTATGAAAAAATCTTCTTTACTGCCTTGTCAGTGTCCGATCGTCAGCGCACAATCACTTTCTGCGTGTGCACCGTGCCGTCGCTCAGAGTAGTTGTCCTGATGTTCACGCCGCGTGCGGGTGATGCGAGTCGGCGGCCGGTAATGTCGGTGTAGGTCACGCTGCGCGTGCTTGCCATGTTGTCGCCGTCGATTTTCTTTATGCCGTCGGTGGTGATGTAATACCACTCTATCTCGCCTTCATAGCGGTCGTCGCCGTCTTTGTAGACAGTGCCCACACCCAACTTGTCGAAGCCTGTGGTGAAGTAGTAGAAGAGGTGGCTGTCGCCGTAGGCCGAAACGTAGTCGCCGTTGTAAGAGTAGGGCATGTCGGTCACGTCTTCGGTAAACTCCGGATACTCGTCGGGAGTGAAGGTGAACAGCTCATCGTCGAAATACACATTATAATATAGCTTGGCTGGGTTGAGGAAATTGCCGTCGGTGCTTTGGCGGTAGATGCTGAACTGTGCATAGCCAAGACCGTAGTCCTCGTCGTAGTCGTAGAAATCTTCAAACGTTGCACCGATAGGTTTGCCCGGAATCTCTATGTACGGCTCTATCACGGGCGAGAAGAACTCTGCTTCCTGGTTGATGTCGTTCGTGCCCTTGTTCACTATAAATCCGCCGTCGCTCGTGAGTTTCTTTGCTGCGGCATCGTAGTCGAACACGATTTCTTTCTCTACATACACGCTGTCATAGGTGTAGTCCCATTCGGCATTGTACATCTCTACCTTGCCGGCCGGCGAGAAGTATTCGTGAGAGAGTGCCGTTTCGTTCACGCCCATATACTGCGTGCCCGTAAACGTAACCTTGTTGCCGTTGATCTTGCCTTTTGCCCAACCTGTGTCGTTGCCGCTCACGAGACCGCCAATATACACGTTGTCGCCCTCAATGGCCATCTTTCCGATGTGGTAGTCGGGCTCGCCGCTGTTGTCGCAGATGAGGGCCTGCTCGATTGAAGCCGGGTCTGACGGTGCAGAAACGCTTTCGTTAAGCTTGAATATCTTGCATGAATAGTCGCCGTAGCCCGTCCATTCGCCGGCATCGGATGTTCCAAGACCTATGAGCAGATACGGGTCTTCAACGAGCTGAAGCGTGTCGTTGCGCAAGGTGAACTTCATTGTCTGGCTCACGGAGTCGGGCACATAGCTGTAGTAGGTTTCCCCGTCTTCCTCCACCTGTGTGTAATTCATGCGCCAAAGGCTGTAATCGTAGACTGATCCATCGGTGTCGGTTTCTGAATAAATCTTCTGCGGGAAGTCGAAGGCAATCGTGTCGCCCTCGGCCTGGTAGCCCTTCACCCAGTAGTTGGTGGGCAACGTGCTGAGCAGGTTCTTTACATACACCGAACCGTCGGCGCCCTTCACCACGTCAACAGCGCTACCGTCGGTGACTGAAGTCAACACATAGCCCCAGAACACATAGTAGCCGGTGGCCTGCTGGTAGCAGTTTTTAAGCAGTTCGCCCTCGGGTTGCGCCGTTATGATGGTGTCGGCCGAAGCCGCAGCACCTGCAAGACGGAAGGGCAGATAAAATGCAGGGTTGGATATGGGGAGGCCGATGCCCGACCGGCGCACATTAGCCTGGTGTGACTTGGCGTATGCCTCGTTGTTGCATTGTGCCGGAAGCGATGCTATCTGGCGCGTGGGTTGGAATTTCAAGTCGAGTTTCTGTGCGGAAACCGAGGCGGCAAAAAGTGCCGCAGTCATCATGAAGTAAATCTTTTTCATAAGCAAATCCTTTCTCTCAGTATTTCAATCCGAAATTATTGCGTTTGTTTTTCTTTTGCTTTGTTAGCTTTTGCAAATATAATCAAACAAATCAATATACAAGAAAATTTATGTGAAAATTTGTCTTTTTTGGTGTAAAAAATTTCTTTTTCGGCATAAAACGTCATCCAAAACACCCGTTACACATTATTATAATATATAAAAGCGGCTTTCGATTGCTTTTTATTGCATATACAGGTTTTATTCAAACATAACGCCAACAACCGTTGCTTTTGGCATCGCAGCAGTTGACTGGCATTCGAAATCGGGCGAAATCCACATTGTTTTTCATTTTATTGTTGTCCGGTAAAACATCGCAAACGACAAGTCCCGTAGGGACGACATGGCAGCCCTGAAAGGGC
>CAVDJG010000041.1:5013-10994 GCA_963609005.1 Acidaminococcaceae bacterium | reverse complement strand
AATATATCCAGACTTATGGGTGCCGACAAGGATGTTTGCAAGATCGACCGTTTTATGAGGGAATATTATTCTGGCAACGGACGCTTCTTGTGGATAACCAAATCGGGAGTCACGTCGAAGGCCGACAGTGTGTTGGCATATTTGGAAAACATTCCCCGAATGGGTTTCAACAGAGAGAAATTCTGCTATTCGGCAATAAAAGAAAGTCTTGCGGCTTCTCGCGCGCTTGATTTCGGACATGGCAATGACGATGTAAACGATGTTCTGGCACGGCTGGAATATAATTTGTCGAAGGCATATTTCAGATATTGTATAGGCCAACGTTATGGCTTTGTAAACCCGGAAAAGCTGTTTAACAATGTTGATGTGAGAGATAGCGACTCTGTAAGGGTGAGCTACCGCATGTTGTATGACGTGAAGACAAGGCGTCCCGACAATGCATTCTATGCTGAGGCATGCAACGCTTTGCACAGTCCGCAGTCTGCCGGAACGTTCCTGCACAATTCAGCACCGCACAACAACCTGTTCGGCATACTCGAAAAGCGCCTTGCCAACAGTAGCAATGCTTATGATCGCAAACTCGTTTTGTGCAATATGGAGCGAAGCCGGTGGAGCCATTATGATTATCCGCAGGACAACAAAAAGTATGTTCTTGTAAATATACCGTCAAGTCACTTGTGGGCAATAGACAATAATCAATGCCTTTCGATGCGCATTGGTTACGGGGCATCTGATACTAAAACACCGCTTATCACCAGCAAGATATTCAGAATGGACTTCAATCCACAGTGGGTAATACCGAAAAGCATTGTGAAAAAGTCTATCGTGCAACATGCCGGCAACAATTCTTATTTCGAAAGCCACAACTATTTTATATACGACCGCACTTTGAAGAAAAACGTCGATCCGTCGTCGGTATCGGGCGTAATGCTCCTCGACAAAAGATACCGTGTCGTTCAGCGTGGTGGAAAAGGCAATGCTCTTGGCCGTGTGATATTCAGATTTGACAACGATTGCGCCATTTTCATTCACGACACATCCAATCCGGGAGTGTTTTCAAAGGCCGACCGAAGCGTGTCGCACGGCTGCGTGAGGGTGGAGAAGCCTTATGAATTGGCCGTGTTCATGCTTGGCAAGGCCGACGATGACGTTCTTGCCGACATAAAGTATGCAATGACATATAGCGACAACAACGACAACGGAACGCGGGAAAACGAATATGCAAGTGTGAAGCCGAGAAAACCGATAGGAAGCTTGCGCGTAGAGCCGAGTGTCCCGGTGTTTATCACATATTATACAATGTATCCTGACGTGAACGGGACATTGCAGGTATATGATGACGTGTATGGTTATGACCAACTGCTTTATGACCGTCTGACCGAATTCGTGCAAAGTAATTAAATGTATAGGCAGCAGAATGAAGGCGGACAGACAAAAATATTTCTCCGACGTGGTTAACCAATACAGTGAAACTCTGTATTGGAAAATTAGGCGCATCGTGCTCTGCCATGACGATGCCAACGATGTTCTGCAAAACGTCTTCATAAAGGCATGGGACAATCTTGACGACTTTCAAGAGAAATCTAAAATTTCCACTTGGTTGTACAGGATAGCAATCAATGAAGCCCTGGACTTTCTGCGGAAACAAAAGCATAGACTTACGGCGGCATCAACCAGCAGTGACACCCCGGTGGCCAATATGCTTATGGCCGACGAATACTTCGACGGCGACGAAGCCCAGGCTTTGCTGCAGGAGGCCATAGCCAGATTGCCCGACGTGCAACGCGTGGTGTTTAACCTGAGATATTTTGAAGAAATGAAATACTCGGACATGAGCAAGCTGCTGGACACGTCGGAAGGTGCGTTGAAGGCAAGCTATCACATAGCGGTGGGCAAGATAACCACTTTTTTGAAAGACCGCGGTTAAACCAATGACACTTTGTTACGTCTAACAAGTAAATATGCAAAATAATTATGTCAACAGATTCCTTCATTAAAGATAAATACGGAAAACACCAGCCTTTCAAAGTTCCGGCAGGCTATTTTGAAGGGCTGTCCGGCCAGATAATGGCCCGTACCGGCAACAAACCGGTATTGAAAGCTCACGGACTATGGGGAAAATACAAAAAGGCTTTGCTGCTTGCGGCCTGCTTGTGTGCCTTTGCCGTCAGCACTGCAATATATGTTTATTCTGCTTACGATGCCGATGATGCAGTGGCCAAGGGCAGCGTTCCGGGTGTGTATGACGACCATTCAATAGAAAGCATTGCCGACTATACAATGCTCGACAATGAAGATATATATGCACTGGTGTCTAATTATTAAACTTGAATGCCTTGAAAAGATTCCTTATAATAATCGTCTTGTCGGTGTTGTCAGTGTCAGTGACGCTTGCGCAGGGCAACAAAAAATTCAATCCAGCTCGGTTTGAGGCCGATTTGGAAAAGTTTATAACTGCCGAAGCACGGCTTACGCAGAGCGAAGCATCTAAATTCTTTCCTCTGTACAGGGAAATGCGCCAAAAGCAAATGGCGTATTTCAAGAAAGACAGAAATTTGTTCAGAAACATAAAGGCCACCGACGACAAGGCTTGTGAAAAGGCAATCAAGGAGCATGATGCCAATGAAATTGCCATAAAGAAGATACAAAGCACCTATCACGGCAAATTTGTAAAAGTGCTTTCGCCTTCAAAAATACTGCGAATAATCAAAGCCGAAGAAAAGTTTCACAGGCAGTTGTTCTCACGATCTGGTTCGCATGGGGGAGGACGCAAGTGATGGCGCGTTATTTCATTGAATTTTGTTACGACGGAACACGCTATCATGGATGGCAAATCCAGCCCAACGGAAATACCGTTCAAGCCGAGTTGCAGAACGCGTTGTGGAAGATATTGCGAAAGGAAACGGTAGTTGTAGGTGCAGGACGCACCGATACGGGCGTGCATGCCCGTATGATGGTGGCTCATTTCGATACAGATGAGGCGATAGACTGTGGGCAGTTGGTCTACCGGATAAACCGTATCGTGCCGCATGACATCGCAGTTTATTCGGTGTACAAGGTGAATCCCGACATGCACGCACGTTTCAGTGCCACCAAACGCACCTATCATTATTACATACACATGCGGAAAGATCCGTTCGCGAGCAAGTTTTCTTGTGAAATGCACTATAACCTCGACTTCGAGTTAATGAACAAAGCGGCTGCACATTTGCTTGATGTGCAGGATTTCGGAGCCTTCTGCAAGAGCAATTCTGATGTGAAAACAACTATATGCAATATATCTGAAGCCGTTTGGGTGAACGACGATGAATCGCATTGGCATTTTGTTATTTCGGCCAACAGGTTCTTGCGCAATATGGTAAGGGCCGTTGTCGGGACATTGGTTGAAGTTGGACGTCACCGACTGACGTTGGACGAATTTGACAAGGTAGTGGCAAGTGGAAACCGTTCGAGGGCAGGGGAGAGTATGCCGGGAAATGCCTTGTTTCTCGAGAAAATAGAGTATTGAGTCTTTATAAGTGATTATTGTATGTGGTTGTTGCTGGCTTTCTTTTCGGCTGCATTGTTGGGTTTTTATGACATAAGCAAGAAACGCGCACTGAACAACAATGCGGTTTTGCCCGTTCTGTTTCTCAACACTTTGTTGTGCAGTCTGATTTTCTTGCCGTTCATCATTCTTTCATATCGCACGAATGTCTTGGATGGCACCCAGTTTCATGTCGGCCATTATGGCATTGCACTCCATTTGCGCATATTGCTCAAAAGCTGTATAGTGCTGTCTTCGTGGATAATGGGCTATTTCGCAATGAAACATCTGCCCATAACGATTGTCGGTCCGATAAATGCCACGCGTCCTGTGTTTGTGCTTATCGGTGCAATGTTGGTGTTTGGCGAACATCTTAATGTCTATCAGTGGATTGGTGTCGTTATGGCCATAGTGTCGTTGTTCTTGCTCGGCAAAAGCGGCAAGAGCGAAGGAATTGATTTCAAGCACAACAAATGGATAGTTTTCCTCTTCGGAGCAGCAATTACTGGCGCGATAAGCGGGTTGTATGACAAATATCTTATGGCATCTCCGCAAGATGGAGGCGTGGGGCTTGACCGCATGGCAGTGCAGAGTTGGTATAATATCTACCAAAGTATTATAATGGGAACGGCAATACTCGCGGTATGGTTTCCCAACCGACGGAGTGGAACACGGTTCAGATGGCGATGGAGCATAGTTCTGATAAGTGTGTTTCTAAGCATTGCAGACTTTCTGTATTTCTACGCTTTGAGTTTGCCGGGAGCAATGATTGCAATCGTTTCTATGGTGCGGCGTGGAAGCGTGGTAGTGAGTTTTATTTTCGGGGCAATGATTTTTCACGAGAAAAATCTCAAAGCCAAGGCTTTGGATGTGCTTTTGGTGATAATTGGAATGGTGTTCCTTTATATCGGAAGCCGATGAAGTATGTGCGGAAAAAGGTTTTCGCAAATGGCGTATTATTTCTTCTTTCCGGATCTTGTTGCCATGCGATACAAGAACAAAAGGTAGCGTCTCACTGGGCGCAAATGCATCCACGCGAATGAATATGCTTTCCATTTAACGCCATCGGTGCGCTCCATTTTTTCTCGGCCTTTCCTGTAAAACCCTACGGCATATCCGTGTATGTCGGACATGCGGCATTGTTCGGTGCCGAGATTGCCGTCGCCCATAAGAACCACGCGGTCGCCTTCGATTTCGGTTATTCGGTGAAGCACATAATGTTTGGCTGATATTTCGGCCAAAACCACATCGCCCACGTTCACTTTCTCTGCCTTCTTGAGCAGAGCCTTGTCGCGGTTGTCTTCAAGAAATGGCCTCATGCTTATTCCTCTCAGCATGAGTGTCACGGTGTGTCCACTGTCAAGCAAGGCTATTATCTGTGGAATTATAGCCTCGTTCTGAAAGTGTATGCGTTTTATTTCTTTATCGTTGAATGGCATAAAATGGCGGCTTCTTTATTTGGGAGGCACTCCAATGTATAGTTTGAAGTTGACAGTTCAATGAGCTTTATTACCGTGTCGCATGTGTTTCTGAACACCGTCCGGTCCCATTTCATCGTTGAACACGACGGCAGTATTTGCGAGAAGGCCATCGTGGGCGTGAGTTTTGTTATGCGGTTTTCTTTTGCTCGTTCTATTTTTACTATCGCTCCAAGTAGGGCTTTTGTGTTGCGGTAGCATGGAGTCTTGCCGCTCCACGGACTTCCGTATATGTATGCTTCGCCGTCGATGATGCGTATTACCGGGTTGTCGTCGTTTATGAGGTCGCAACCGGGTATGTTTTCTATCCACAAACTAGTGTGTGTGCTTTTCCCCGTTCCGCTTTTTGCCGTGAAAGCATATCCCCATTTGCCATGTCTTATTGCCGAAGCGTGCATGAGGAGAGTGTTGCCGAAGCTTCCGCTGAATGCAAAAGCCATCATTATTGCATTGTTCAAGCCGAAGGATCTCATGGCTTTGTCGCCGTTCAGGGCGCATGAACATACCGAAAAATCGTCGTTTGACTGCAGCAGGCAGCAGTTGCGCCGTTTCACATCTTTTATTATGAACTGGTAGCCACCGCTGCTTGCGGCATCGACAATGGTGTCGCCGTTGCCGGTGTCGAATGTGCCTACTCTTTCACGGCAATTCTTGTTTATCGGGCGCAAGTCGTCGTCAACGGTCAGCGAAAACAGAATTTCAGATGCGGGATCATCGGTCCTGAATATACGGAATGAGGGCAACAGGTCGGTTTCGTTGTTCCTGTTGCCCACAAACGTTATTTTGATACACAAATCGGCAATGGAATAGAAACGTTCTGTCGTTGTCCTTTCTTTGTCGGCATGTTGGCCGTTGCCGGGGTCTTGTGTATGGATGTCGTTCATCAGTATGCCGAAAAGTGGTTATTTGCCTTTCTTTTTCTTAGCGTTCTTTCCCTTCGCTGCATTTTCTTTTGTTGGCATTTCGCTTATTTCCGG
>CAVDJG010000041.1:0-4976 GCA_963609005.1 Acidaminococcaceae bacterium | reverse complement strand
TCATTTGCAGCGATGTATTTTATGTCGTATTTACCCTTGGTCGTGTAGCGTTTCTTCATCGAGGCGTATTTCTTTTCCACGGCCTTGCGTGTAAGTGCATAGGTGGTTACGCAAGTGGGGTAGTCAACGCCGCGCCTTTTGAGGTAATCGCGCAACTGGTAGGAATAGTTTTCACGGCTATACAGGAATTTTGTCTTGACATCGATCCATGCCGAGTCGATTTCCATTATGTCTGTGAAATATACCGTAGAGTCGTTGAATGAAGCGGCAAAGCCATACATGTAAAGCTTCTCCTGCTTGTTTGAAGCCTGCGCGAGTGCAGGAATGAGTGTCAGTATTAAGACAAAAAGTTTTTTAATGTTCATGTTTGTTTTGATGTTATCTGCCAAGATATGATTTCAATGCTTTGTTCTTGGTGTTGTTTCTGAGTTTTCTTATTGCGCGTTCTCTTATTTGTCTAACCCTTTCTCGGGTAAGCCCCATCTTCTTGCCAATCTCCTCCATAGTGAGTTCTGCTTGCCCGATGCCGTAAAAAGCCTCTAGCACATTGCGCTCCCTGTCGTTGAGTATTTGCATGGCATTCACGATTTCGTCTTTCAACGACTGCATTACCATTTCGTCGTCGGTAGAAGGCGACTGGTTGGGTATGGTGTCAATCAGGGCTGTGGCACTGTCAATCCCGGACACAGGGGCGTCTGCCGAAATCTTTCGGGCATCGAAATGCAGTGTTTCCTCAATCTTGCCGTGGGGCATTTCAATGTTGTCGGCAATCTCGTCGATGCTTGGAGTGCGCTCGTTTTCTTGTTCGAAACGGTGCATCTCGCGTTTTATCTTGCGCATCGTCTCCACTTGATTGGCGGGAATTCTTACAATCCGTCCCTGCTCGACAAGTGCCTGCTCGATGCTTTGGCGTATCCACCACACGGCGTATGAGATAAACTTGAAGCCGCGTGTCTCGTCGAACCTTTCGGCGGCTTTTATCAAACCGATGTTGCCTTCGTTGATGAGGTCGGGCAGACTCAGGCCTTGGTTCTGGTATTGTTTGGCCACAGAAACCACGAAACGCAGGTTGGCCCTCGTCAATTTCTCCAATGCCTTGGCATCGCCAAGTTTTATTTGTCTTGCCAATTCCACCTCTTCGTCAACCGTGAGAGCACTCTCGCGGCTTATGTCGTGAAGGTAAGCTGCAAGAGATGAACTCTCGCAATTGGTGAATTTCTTGGTTATTTTCAACTGCCTCATTGGATAAGGGATTTTGATAATATTACAAAATTAGCTATTTATATTTAGAATGGCAAATATTCAAGTGCATATTTTGTGACATTTTGAGCTGAAGACGAAAAAAGTTGTGAGGGCTTTTACCCGCACAACTTTTCTCTTCAGGCCATGTTTTGTGCCTTGATTATCTCGCCTTTGCCTTAGTTTTCTTCCAAGGGAACTGCGAAATACGATTTCTTTCCGCTCGGGCTTATGCCCTGAATGTAGAGCACGGGATCTTTGCTTGTGGAAGCTTCCTTCACGATGTTCTGAAGATCGTCAATCGTTTTTACGCTCGTGTCGTTTACCTTCTGTATTATAAATCCTTTGCTCACACCGGCGGTCTTCAGCTTGCCGTTGTTCACTTTCAGCACCTCAAGACCGTATGCAATGTTGTATTGGCGTTTCTGGGCATCGGTTATCTCGCGGAAGTTGGCGCCCAGCACGTCAAGGTCGGCCTTCTTCACAACTTGCGTGTTGCCCTGCTCGTTTTTCAGTGTCACGGTTTTTGTGGCCCTGTGCTTGTCGCGCAGATAGGTGATTGTCACCTTGTCGCCGGGACGCTTCTTTGCTATTATCTCCTGCAGTTCGGCCATTTTGCTCACCTGCTGGCCATCTACCGACGTGATTACGTCGCCTTCTTTCAGACCGGCTTCCTGAGCTGCGCTCTCGTCAGACACTTTGGCAACGTATATGCCCTCCATTGTTCCGAGGTCAACTTCCTTGCCTTCCTCTTTTTGGGCATCCACATAGTTCTTCACGTCCTGACCGCTGATGCCGATAATGGCACGCTGCACTGTTCCGAACTTCTTGAGGTCGTCAACCACCTTGTTCATGATTGACGTGGGAATGGCAAATCCGTATCCGCTGTAGGAGCCTGTTTCAGAGTAGAGCATCGCGTTGATGCCGATGAGTTCGCCGCGCGCGTTTACCAAAGCACCGCCCGAGTTGCCTCGGTTAATGGCGGCATCGGTCTGAATGAACGACTCGACACCGTTCTGGTAGAGCGACCTTCCCTTTGCACTTACGATGCCGGCGGTCACGGTATTGGTGAGGTTGAACGGATTGCCCACGGCCAAAACCCACTCGCCAACCTTTATGTCGTCGCTGTTGGCTATGGTTATTGCCGGAAGGTTCTTGCAGTCTATCTTTATCAGAGCCAGGTCGGTGGTTTTGTCAGTACCGATTATGCGGGCCGAATATTCCTTGTTGTCGTTGAGCGTAACGGTGAGTTCGTCGGCACCTTCCACTACATGGTTGTTGGTGACGATATAGCCGTCGGTCGAGATTATCACGCCCGACCCCGAGCCTTGCTGTTTCGGGGTGCGCACGCTGCGCTTTCTCGTGCCTCCCTTGCCTTGTCCGGGAGAGTTGAAAAATCCGAATGGGTCGGAGAAGAAATCGCTGAACGGGTCGCTTTCCACTTCAACCGTCTGTATCTTTGAGTTGCGCGTGTTTAGAATGTGCACGACTGTCGGGAGAGCTTTTTCTGCTGCGAATGTAAGGTCGATTGGTTGTCCTGCTATTGCTGCGGGTGTGTTGCTTGCCAACGCGCTGGTTGGCAGGCTCGACGGCAATGCAATTGAGAAAACGCATGCCGTTGCTAATGCAATTCTTGAATACTTTTTCATTTGCTATGTTATATTATGTCTTGTTCGTTTTATAGTGGATAATGCAAGTTCCACATGTCTTTAATTGTGATACAAATTTATGCGCAATATTTGTTAACGGGACAATTTGTCAGTAATCTTTATTCCATTTTAACACAACCAAATTGCATATTAACGGCTATTAATTGCAACTGACGGCTTTTTTGCATACGTTTAGCAAACGCGCGGCATACGGAGCGCGTGTGTGCTCCGTATGCCGCGCGAGTGTGCAGCGTTAGGCATAAGTGGCAGGCATAATGCCTTTGCCACTTGCCAATATGTCTGATGTGGTTGAAGGAATGTGTCTGCGGCTATAAGGTGAAGCGTGGCAGACGGTGCATGCCTTACTGTTTGCCGGTTAGTTGTGCGTGCATGTTTGCGGCGGCACGCCTTCCGTCGCCCATGGCGAGGATTACCGTTGCCCCTCCGCGCACTATGTCGCCTCCGGCATATATGTTCGGTTTTGAGCTTTGCATCCTGTCGTTCACGACAATGGTGCTTTTCCTTCCAAGCTCAAGGCCTTCTATCGAGCGTGGAACGAGCGGGTTGGGCGACACTCCCACGGCAACCACTACTTGGTCGACATCGAGTGTCAGCGTCTCTCCTTCAACCGGTATCGGGCTCCGGCGGCCGCTTGCGTCAGGCTCGCCAAGCTTCATCACTTGCAGAATGGCCTGCTTCACGGCTCCCTTCTCGTCGGCTACATACTCTATGGGATTGTGCAGTGTGAGGAATTTTATGCCTTCTTCCTTGGCATGTTTCACCTCTTCAAGTCTTGCAGGCATTTCTGCTTCTGAACGGCGGTACACGAGAGTGACATCGCCTCCGAGGCGTTTCGCGGTGCGGCAGGAGTCCATGGCTGTGTTGCCTCCGCCCACAACGAGCACCTTGCGGCCTATGTTTATCGGCGTGTCGGTGTGCGGGTTGGCGGCATCCATAAGGTTTATTCGCGTGAGATATTCGTTTGACGACATTATGTTGAGCGAGTTCTCGCCCTTGATGCCCATGAAATTAGGCAGTCCCGCACCCGAACCTATGAATATTCCCTTGAAGCCTTCCTCTTCAAGTTGGTCTATTGAGATGGTCTTTCCTATGATGCAGTCGGTGTAGAATTTCACTCCCAGCTTCTTGAGATTCTCTATTTCCACATCGACAATGCGGTTGGGAAGTCTGAATTCGGGTATTCCGTATTTCAGCACTCCACCTATTTCGTGCAGTGCTTCGTACACATGCACGTCGTAACCCTTCTTGGCCATGTCGCCGGCAAAGCTCAGCCCCGACGGTCCTGAACCTACAACCGCCACTTTTATGCCGTTGTCGGCCTCTTTCTGCGGTATGGCAATGTTGCCGCTTGTGCGTTCATAGTCGGCGGCAAAGCGTTCGAGATAGCCGATAGCTACGGCAGGCTCGTTCATTTTCAGGTGTATGCACTTGCTTTCGCATTGCTTTTCCTGCGGACACACGCGTCCGCACACAGCCGGCAAGGCCGATGTGCTTTTCAAAACTTTTGCTGCGGCAAGGAATTGCCCGCGCTCTATGTTCTTGATGAATGAAGGAATGTTTATGTTTACCGGGCATCCCTCGACGCAGGTGGGTTTTGCACAGTCGAGACAGCGGTGGGCTTCGGTTATGGCCATGGCTTTGGTAAGACCCTTGTTCACTTCTTCTGTGCGGGTCGTGGCGCGGTAGGCCGCATCCAGTTCCGGCATCTTTACGCGGCTGATTGCCTTCCTTTCTTTGGGCGACATGGCTTTGCGCAAGTCAGAACGCCACGTGGCGTTGCGGTCGGTGAGCTGTTCTATAGTGTCCTCAACGGGCTGATCGTCCATGGGTTCAGGTGCGTTCTCGGCGTTGCCGCTTTCGGTCAAGCTGTCAATGTGGTCTTGGAAATGTTCCATTTCTTCACGCTCAGCATCCTTGAACGTGCCCATGCGCTTGAACATCTCGTCCCAGTCCACAAGTGCTCCGTCAAATTCCGGACCGTCGATGCACACGAATTTCATCTTGCCACCGATTGAAAGGCGGCATGCTCCGCACATTCCCGTTCCGTCAACCATGATAGTATTGAGT
>CAVDJG010000040.1:8979-11190 GCA_963609005.1 Acidaminococcaceae bacterium | reverse complement strand
TGACTATATTGATGCAGATGTAATATAGCTACTGCCTTTCCTTATTTGCCAATAAATATTATGAATTTTGTTGAAACAAATCTCCATCCAATTCTTTTTTATGATTTTATATGTAATCAAAGGTTAAATACGTTAAACTTTTGCCATTTCGCATCTATATAGAATTCATATTGCCACTTTTCTATCGTTTAGAGTGTATAATACTGATAATCAACTAATAATAGATACAGCGACTGTTCTAGTTTGACCAACATCACTTTGCCAGATGGCATTACTTATTTGGGTAGTTCTTGCTTTATTAGCAGTGGAATGACCAGTATTACTTTACCGCCATCGTTGTCTTCAATTGAGGATTTTGCCTTAAGAGGGTTGAAACAAATAGTCTTTCAAGCAAAGACCCCACCGAGTAGTGGATCCCATTGTATAGACTCTGATTGTATTTTAATTGTTCCCAAAGGCTGCGTTGATGAATATAAAAAAACTTCACCATGGAATCAAGCTGCTACGATTTTAGATGGTACTCCCATAAGTTCGTTGTCGCTGCCTAAGGAACTTTCTATGGTACGGACAGAAAGCAAAGCACTGGATTATACTGTGTATCCAGAGGATGCCGAGTATAAAACATTGAGTTGGAGTAGCAGCAATGCTGAGGTGGCAAGTGTGGATGAAAAAACAGGTGTCATCACAGCTAACAAAGTTGGTGATGCGGTTATTAAAGCTGTTGCTACTGATGTGAATGGGATCTCCGATTCTACAATAGTTCATGTTTCTCCTATTAAAATTAGTAGTCTAAGAATTAAAGAATTGACGTTACCACGTACCACCAATCAAAAGTTTGAAGCTATCATCTCTCCTGAGCAAGCTGACAACCAAAGGTTAGAGTGGTCGAGTGACAATCGTGATGTGGCAATAGTAGATTCTGTTGGTGTGGTGACAGCAATGAGAGTCGGCATGGCAAACATAACAGCAAAGACTACTGATGGGTCAAATCTTTCTGCCTCTACAACCGTACATGTTACTCCTCTTAAAGTTGGCAGTCTAAACATTCCCAATGATTTGACTTTGCTCCGCACTACAAGTCAACAGATAAAAACCACAATATATCCGGAACAGGCAGATAATCAAACGTTGGAATGGTCGAGCGACAACCCTGACGTGGCGACAGTAGATAAAGAAGGCGTTGTAGAAGCGGTGAATGTTGGAGCGGCAAACATTATTGCTAAGACAACTGACGGCTCCGACTTATCGGACACCTGTAAGGTTACAGTAGCACCAGTGATTATCAAACTCTCCACCAATACCGTGAATCTGCAAAAGGGTGAAAGGTATGTGGAGCAGACTGCTACCGTGCTCCCCGACAACTACGAGCACACGGATGTCGTATGGACAGCATCGGGCAACGGTGTGGCAAGCGTGGACGCGAACGGAAACATCACTGCCATCAAGCCGGGCGTTGATACGCTCAGGTGCTCTTTGGCCTACGACAAGGACATATATTCTGAATGTAGAGTGATAGTGTATGACGAGAATGTAGTTTATGTAGGCGGTCTCTACTATATCCTGGACAACAAAGACACCAACGACCGATGGGCAAGCGTGACGAGCATCTACGGCGGAAAGAACACTTCGCTCGATGCCAAGAACGTGGCGCAATACTACTCCGGAACAATCAACATCCCGGAAACAATCATCTACGACGGCTACAAATACACCGTGAGAAAGGTGGGAAGCTATGCATTCAACTGCCAGAACGAGTTGCAGAGCATCTACATCCCACGCACAGTGACGGAGGTAGAGCATCATGCTGCCATAAAGGCCGAAAAACTGAACCGAGTGAACGTGGCTGACGAAAGCGTGATGGTGAACATCGGCGAGGAAGCCTTCAAGTTGTGTACGGGTTTGAAGCGGTTCACATTCGACGGCACATCCCTGCAAATGGAGAGCATCGACAAGGCGGCGTTCCGTGAATGTACTGCTTTGGAGCGGTTCACATGGATGGGCAACACAACGGTCAAGACCATCGGCAACAGTGCCTTCTATGCTTGCACTGCATTGAAAAAAGTTCTGTGGAACGGCAAAAGCGAGTTGAAAACCATTCAAGACTACGCATTCTTCAAGTGTATTGCACTCAACAACTTCAATATGCCTAACACGACACTGAGCGTGGGCAACTCCTCGTTCCGCTACAACGCGAGTCTGACCGACATCCAC
>CAVDJG010000040.1:0-8709 GCA_963609005.1 Acidaminococcaceae bacterium | reverse complement strand
AAGGTGTACATCACCAACATGAACAGCTTTGCGCAGACAAACTTCAACAACGCCAAGGCTAATCCTGCCAACACGTCGCAGCATATCTACGATGCCAACGGCAACGAAATCGTCAACGTGGTGTTGCCCAAGGGCACTAAGTATGTAAACAACAACGCCTTCAACGGCTGCGCCTACATAGAGAGCATAGAGATGCCGGCCACGATGGACCATATCAACGACGACATCTTCGTGGGCTGCTCCGCTTTGAAGAATGTTTATTGCTTTGCCGAGGAAGTGCCGGAGTTCATCGGCGTGAACGATCCTTCTACCATGAACGACGTGTTCGCCAGGGCCACACTCCATGTGCCATACGGTTCGGAAAGCCTCTATCAGCAGGACACCGACTGGTGGGGCCGGTTCGGCACGATACAGGGTTGCGACCCTCAACCTACCACCGTAGTGGAAAGGATAGACCTGAGCACACGCACAGTGAACGTGAAGACCGGCGAGAACTACAACGAGCAGCAGCTTACTATCTACCCGACAGAGGCGGCCAACGTGCGCATCAAGTATTCCACAGCCAACCGCAACGTGGCTGACATCGACGAGGACGGCGTGATACACGGCGTGAGCGCAGGTGTTACCACCATATATTATACCGCCAACGACGGCAGTGCCGTGACGGCGGAGTGCAAGGTGATAGTGAGAGAACCAGAAGTGGAGTATGTGGGCGACATCTACTATCTCTTCGACAAGGCCAAGAAGGAAGCCACCGTAACCAGCATCTACGGCGGCAAGAACACTTCGCTCGACCCCGAAGCGGTGGCGCAGGTATATACGGGAACTGTAAGCATACCCGAACAGACCACCTTCAATGCCGTGACCTACGACGTGAAGAAGATTGGCAGCTATGCCTTCACCTGCCAGAACAGTTTGCAGGCACTGCGTGTGGGATCTTTCGTAAGCGAGATAAACGACAACGCGGCTACCAAGGCGATAAACCTGAACCGCGTGACTGTGTTGGATGCCAGTCTGTTGGAAACTATCGGCAAGCGCGCGTTCATGGACTGCGCCGGTTTGCAGCACGTTCTCTTCGAGGGAACGACACAAAGAATGGACGTGATAGACGTGGCCGCATTCAAGAACTGCACCAAGTTGGAAGACGTGATATGGCAGGGCAAGAGCACGCTGAGGCTCATCGGCGACTCGGCATTCTATTGCGACAGCAAGTTGGAAACAGTGAAATGGAACGACCAGTGCGACTTGAAGATTATCGACAACTACGCTTTCTACAAATGCAACATGCTCAACAACTTCATCATGCCTAACTCAACCCTCAGCGTGGGCAAATACGCATTCCGCTACAACGAGGGCTTGACCGACATACAGCTCGCAACCTCACTGAGCATCATCTACGACTACGCCTTCGGTGAGTGCGGATTCAGCCACATCACCTTGCCCGAGTCGCTGAAGGAGATACAGGCCGGCGCGTTCATCAACAACAGCTATCTGGCCGACATTACCATCCCGAAGAACATGGAGGGTATCGGAGCCGGTGCTTTCGAGAACAACAGTGCGCTGACGGCAGTAACGTTGAAGAACCGCGAGACCAAGTTGACGGTAGACAAGAACGCGTTCAACTATTGTCCGGCACTGGCCAAGGTGAACATCGGCCATCTGGACGGCTTTGCACACACCAACTTCCAGAACGCGGAGGCCAATCCCGCCTACACCGCCCATCACATCTACAAGAACAACGAGGAGATTGTGGACGTGACGTTGCCTACGGGCACGAAATACATCGGCAACAACGTGTTCAACGGTTGCACAAACATCCGCACGCTCACAGTCCCCGCTACCGTGGAGCATATCAACGACGACATCATAGCCAACTGCTCTTCGTTGAAGGACGTGTATTGCTATGCAACGAAGGTGCCCGACTTCATCGGCGTGAACGACCCGTCAAACATGAACGACGTGTTCGCCCAGGCCACGCTCCATGTCATCTACGGCAACGAGGCTGCTTACAAGGCCGACGCTTGGTGGGGGCGCTTCTATAAAGTGGAGGGATGCGATGTTCCTTCCGGCATCGGTTATGTCACTATCGGTGATGTGAAGTTTGCTGTCAACAAGCGTCACTTGACAGTGGAAGGACTTGCCGACAGTGAAGTCATCAAGATAGTGAATGCCTTAGGCTTCACGGTGTATGAAGGCACAGATCATGAGGTTGACCTCAATGCCGCCGGCATCTACATCGTGAAGGCAAAAGGCAAGACCTTGAAGATACACGTTATATAAAAACTGTTACTGTCCGCCAATTCTTTCTTCAAAGAAAGTTTTGGCGGACAGTAATATTATGCAAGCACAATTATATTTCAATGTATTGGCGTCCGGTAAAGACACCGCAAACCACAAGTCACGTAGGCACGATATAATATAGCGCTGGGGGTTCCGCGTCGCCTGCAAAACATTCACCGAATGTCACGGTGCAAGCACGCCCAATCCAAACATTTTTCACGCTGGACATTATACGAAAAAAGCAGCTACGCAATGCGTAACTGCTTCTTTGTGTGGACCAGATAGGGCTTGAACCTATGACCTCCAGATTATGAGTCTGTTGCTCTAACCAACTGAGCTACAAGTCCGACTTATGCCTTTAAGGATAAGTTTGCGACTGCAAAGGTAGCACTTTTAGGGCAACCGTGCAAATCTTTTTAAACAAAAATGCGTTTTTTACTGCAATATTACGCGCCGCCGGCCGTTTTTCATATAACAACCTAATATAATAAGGTATTGAGGCCAAACATTAAAGCCATGCACACCGTGGCCATGCGCAGCATAGCCATGAAGATTGCCGCGGCAGCAGTGATGATAGCCGCAGCCGCACCCTGCCACGCGCAGCCCCTGGCAAAGCAGCGCGCGAGGGCCGTCGTGTCGCTTATGTTCGGCTATGCCGCGCGTGCCGACACCGCAGTGCGGCCGCCCACGGAGAGCCATGCCTACATGAAATACAACCTGCGCACCAACCGCCGCAACGCCATCCTGCTCACCGTGCCCACGATGTTTGCCATAGCCAACGGCGGAAAGCGCGAGTATGTGGGCGAAACCTACGACCGAATAACTACGGGCAGCGGCGGCGAACTGCATGCCACGCGGCTGATAGAGCGCACCACCGTGCCGCACGGAAGCAAGACCATGCCCACGCTCCTGAAATATCTCACGCCCAGAATCTACGGCGAACTGCTCGTCGACCGTCACATTCTCTCGCCGTTCAACCGCCGCAACCGACGGTTCTACCGCTACCGCGTGAGCCTGCAGCCGTTCAGCACGGCCACAGTGAGGTTTGTGCCCAAGCTGAAGAGCACGCAGCTCGTGCGCGGATGGGCGCGGGTTGACATCGTGACGGGACGCGTGGTTGAAACGGCCTTCGACGGCGAATACGACATGGTGCGCTTCCACACCGAGCTGCGCATGGGCGAGTCGGGACGCGAGTCGCTCCTGCCCAAGGAGTGCAGCCTCAACGCCCGCTTCCTTTTCCTGGGCAACGACATCACGGCCGAGTATGTCACTGTGTTCGGACTACCCTCGCCCGCGGCTTCAACCGACACCGCGCGGGCCGACACCGCAGTGCTGGCCGCAGTGCGGCCAATGCCTCTCACAAGCCACGAACAGATGCTCTTTGCGCAGCAAGAAACGCCTGCCGACAGTGCCGCCGCAGACGCAGCACGCACGAAGGGCATACGCCGCACGCTCGCAGAGCGTATGTGGAACAACGTGGGCAAGAAGTTGCTCGACCGCATACGCACCGACATCGGGCCGCGAAACCAGGGCTATTTCCGCATCGACCCCATTCTCAACCCGCTCTATCTGAGCTACAGCAGCCGCAGGGGAATAACCTACAAGATTGGAATGCGCGGCGACTACCACCTGTCAGACAACTCGCTCATAGAGTGGCGCTTCAAGGGCGGCTACTCGTTCAAGCAGCGGCAGTTCTACTTCACGCTGCCCGTGACGTGGCACTTCGACCACCGGCACGAGGGATATGTGCGTGCCGAGTGGGGCAACGGCAACCGCATAACCACCTCTACCGTGGCCGATGCCATAAAGCACGAGCGTGCCGACTCGATAAACTGGGACGCGATGAACCTGAACTACTTCCGCAACCATTCGCTGAAACTCGTGGCCCACTACAACATAACGCCGCGCCTCGGCATAGAGGCCGGGGTGCTGATGCACCGGCGCACCGCAATCGACAAGACGGGATTCATTGCTGCGGGCAAGCCCACGGCATACATTTCGTCGGCACCCACGCTCGGCATAGAGTGGCGGCCGTGGGGACGGCGCGGAGCGGTGTTCACCGTTGACTACGAACGCAGTCTGCGCGGACTGATGCGGGCCAACATTGAATATGAAAGGTGCGAGATTGACGGACAGTACACCCACTGGCTGTCGGGGCTGAGCGCCTTGCAGATGCGCCTCGGCACGGGTTTCTACACGCACAAGAGCGACAACTGGATATTTCTCGACTACACCAACTTCCACGAACGCAACATTCCCGGGGGATGGAACGACGAGTGGGCGTGCGACTTCGAGCTGCTGGGCAGCAACTGGTATAACGCCTCCGAATACTACGTGCGCACCAACCTCACCTACGAAACGCCTTTGCTCGCGCTCTCATGGCTTCCCGTTGCCGGGCGACTCATCGAGAAAGAGCGCGTCTACATCAACATTCTCTCGGTGAGGCGGCTGCACCCTTATGTGGAATATGGCTACGGCTTCACCACACGCCTATTCTCGGTGGCCGCATTCGTAGCGCAGAAGAACGGGCGGTTCGACGGATTCACCTGCCGCTTCGGCATCGAACTGTTCCGCAAATGGTAGAAAACAAGCGCTCAACGGATGCACATGGGTTAAATAAACTTTATTTTCTTTGCATTGTGCCCATATTGGCGTAACTTTGCAAGAAGGCGGTCGAAGACCGCACAACGGCGCAGCAACGAGGCCGAGAGGCCACGCAGCGCACTTAGACAGACACTCTGATGAACAACATTAAGAACATCATATTCGACATGGGAGGCGTGCTCGTGGGCCTCGACCCGCACCGCTGCATCGAAGCCTTCGGCAAAATAGGATGCGCACGGATAGCCGCCTATGTGGAAGAACACCGCACAGAAGACCTCTTCTACGACATTGAAACGGGCCGCACCACACAGAAGCAATTCTGCGACGAGGTGCGCAGAATAGCCTGCGCCGATGTAGCCGACGCGGAAATAGTGTGGGCATGGAACCAGCTGCTCACCGGGATAGACGACCAGAAAAAGGCGCGCCTCATTGAATTGGGGCAGACCTACCGGCTGTATCTGCTCAGCAACACCAACATAATGCACTGGGAGAAATGCCGCGACGACTTCTTTCCCTACATGGGGCACACCGCCGACGACTATTTCAGGCAGACATTCCTTTCTTACGAGATGCACAAGTCGAAACCCGACACCGCCATATTCGAGCAGGCACTGCACGAAGCGGGCATAAACGCCGCCGAAACGGTGTTTGTCGACGACTCCGCCGACAACTGTTCGGCGGCACGGCAGCTCGGCATAAACACCATACACGAAACCACGGGCAGCGACTGGATGCGCCTGCTGCTGCCTTCGGGCCACGACACCATCAGCCAAAGATGAACACAATACGACTCAACGACACGACACCCCTGCCGCCGCCATGCGTCGCCACGATAGGATTCTTCGACGGAGTGCACCGCGGCCACAGGTTTCTCATCGACCGCGTTGCCGCCGAAGCACGCCACGCCGGGATGCAGTCAACCGTGATAACCTTCGACCGGCACCCCAGACAGGTGGTTGACACCGGCTACATGCCGCAGCTGCTCACGCCGCTCGACCTCAAGCTGCTGCACCTCTCGCACACCAGTATAGACAACACCGTGGTGCTGCCGTTCGACCGGCAGATGGCGGCAATGACCGCACACGACTTCATGCGCAGCGTGCTGCGCGACCGGCTCAACGTGCGCCGCCTCATAATAGGCTACGACAACCGCTTCGGGCACAACCGCGCCGAAGGCTTCAGCGACTATGTGGCCTACGGGCGCGAGCTGGGCATAGAGGTGGAATGTGCCGAGGCCACCGACGTGGATGGCACACGCGTGTCGTCGTCGGTGATAAGACGGCTGCTGGGCGAAGGCAAGATTGAGGAGGCCAACAAGTGTCTGGGCTATCCCTACTCAATAACGGGGCGCGTGAAAGAAGGCTTCCGCGAAGGGCGGCGCATGGGTTTCCCCACGGCCAACATCGACCCGTGCGAGCAGCTCGTGCCTGCATGCGGAGTGTATGCCACACGGGTGCGCACCGAGGGCACAATGACAATGCGCCGCGCAATGACCAACATAGGCATGTGCCCCACGTTCCACCGCGACCGGGTGACAATAGAAACCAACATCTTCGGATTCTCCGACAACATATACGGCGAACTTATAGTCGTGGCTTTCGAGCACCGCATACGCGGAGAGCAACGCTTCGGCAGCGAAGAAGAACTCGAAGCACAGCTCGCACGCGACCGCGAAGAGGCAATGCAACTGCTTTCAACTGAAGAATGAACGACAACGTAACCGACAACAATATGACAAGACTACAATACCGCCCCTACCTCGATGCCGCATGGTATGTCGTGGTGTTTCTGATGGTGCAGACAGTGGTGATTGCTGCCGAAAAGATAATAGGCGGAAAAGGCGAGACGTCGGCCACGGCCGACATAGCCGCAATATCGGCATACAGCATAGCTGCCACGGCCCTGTTTGTGTGGCGGCGGTGGACTCCCGTCAACCGCGGCTTTGCCTCAACACACCCGTGGTTTGCCCTCTTCTGGGTGGCATGCGCCGCCATAGGCACCATAGCCCCGGCATCGCTCATAACCGAAGCCGTTGAAAGCGTCACCGGTTCAAGCCGCGCCTACACGCAGCTCTTTGCCAAGATAATGAGCCACGACCTTGGCTACATGGCCATAGGCATACTCGCACCCATTGCCGAAGAGGCGGTGTTTCGCGGAGCGCTGCTGCGCAGACTGCTCGATGCCGGCACTGGCAAGTCGCCGTGGGTGGCCATAACGGTGTCGGCACTGGCGTTCGGAATAGTGCACGGCAACGTTGCACAGGGCACTCACGCATTCGTCTTGGGCCTTCTGCTGGGATGGATGTACTGCCGCACGCGCAGCATCTTGCCCGGACTGGTGCTGCACTGGGCCAACAACACCGTGGCATTCGTGCTTTACCGGCTGCGGCCCGATTTGGGCGACGCTACCATAAGCCAGATCTACGGCGGCGACCCGTGGCGCATTGGCATGACGGCGGCACTCTCGATAATGATTCTCGCGGCCGCGCTCTACCAGCTCAACATGCGTCTGCACACGCCGGGAGAGCAGCAGTCGAGCCGCAAAAACACAAGGAAAAACACTGGAAAATGATTACTACCCACACAAAAGACATCACCATTGAGCATGTGCTGCGGCTTTACGACGGACCGAGCGTGGGCAAAGACATGGTGATGCTCGACGACATAATAACCCAGGCAATGACAAAAGACCCGCGGCGCATGCAGTGTCTGCTCGTTGCCATGTGTCTCGAAGGCGAGGCATCGCTGCACATCGACAGCATGAAACGCGAGGTGAAACCGGGCGACATAGTGATAATAGGCCGCGAAAGAGTGGTGAGCGACGGGGTGAAAAGCCCCGACTGCAAGGGCATAGGCATTCTCATTTCCTACGATTTCTTCAAGGAAACGGTGAAAAGCGTGCATGCCCTGTCGTCGCTGTTTCTGTTTGCCCGCAACCATCCGGTGTTCCACATGGAGGCTGAACGGGCCGACTTCATACGCGACACCTACGACCGCTTGCGGCTCAAAGTGACCCAAATAGGCCACCACTACCGCCGCGACATAGCCCAGTCGCTGTTTCTCACGATGATTTACGAGCTGAGCGACGCTATTTGGCAGATGCGCGCCAACAACGACCCGTGCCGCACACGGGCCGAAAAGATATTCACCGACTTCATCGAACTGCTTGAGCGCAACTTCGTCACCAAACGCCGTGTGGGATGGTATTCGCAGCAACTGTGCATCTCGCCCAAGTATCTTTCTGAAACAGTGAAGGCAGTGAGCCACTACACTCCCAACGAGTGGATTGACAACTACGTCACCATGGAGCTGCGCATGCGCCTGCGCAACACCACAAAAAGCATAAAGGAAATTGCCCACGAAATGAATTTCTCAAACCAGTCGTTTCTTGGGAAATACTTCAAGGAGCACACCGGCAAGTCGCCGTCGGAGTTCCG
The DNA here is from genome assembly GCA_963609005.1 of Acidaminococcaceae bacterium. Classification (GTDB taxonomy): domain Bacteria; phylum Bacteroidota; class Bacteroidia; order Bacteroidales; family Bacteroidaceae; genus Prevotella. The sequence goes on along the minus strand of CAVDJG010000040.1, from coordinate 389 downwards.
CAGGGAATAGGTTCTACTCCGTCGTGCCAAACTGTGCCGTGTAGGCCTGCGCCACGGCGCACAGTTCGTCATACCACTCGCGCCCGAACCGCCTCACGAGCGGTGCTTCGAGAAAACGGTAGACGGGCAGGTTCAGCTCCCTACCCTTCTTCACGGCATCGCGGCACACATCCCATCGGTTGTAGTTGAGCGCGGTGATGCCGCCGCCGAAACGCTTCTCGCGTATGGGATAGAGCGCGCAACTTATAGGTTTGCAAAATTCGGCAAGCCCGTTGCGGTAGGCTTTTTCGAGCGCACAAAGGCAACATCCGTTGTCGTAGCAGGTGAAAACGCAGTCTTTTCCGCCCACGATGCTTGTCACAAGGTCGCCGTCGCGGTCGGTATAGGCC
>CAVDJG010000039.1:2148-11625 GCA_963609005.1 Acidaminococcaceae bacterium | reverse complement strand
CGGCCGGGAAAGTGGGGTTTTGGCAGGCCGCAGAGTAGAACAACATTTGTGTGTCGAATATGTCGTCGTTCTTGAACGAAGAACCGAACACTCCGAATTCGCCTTTCAGTCGTCCGCCGAAAGCCTGTTGTCTTGCGTCGAGTTTGGCCACGAGGTTGTTGTAGCCCTTGGTCTTTATTATGGTGTTGTGGTCGATGTAGCCGAACGACGCGCGGTAGTTTGACGTTTCGCTGCCGCCGCTGAAAGCCAGATGATGGTTGTGCACAAGTCCGGTGCGTGTTATCACTTTGTAGAAATCGTTGTCGTAGCCGCCGTCGTTGTAGTGCAGTCCGAGCCGTTTGGCGGTGGCTGCGTAGTCGCGGGCATTGAGCATTTTAAGGTGTTTGTACATCGACTCGAAGCCTACGTTGCCCTCGTATGATATTTTGAAACCGTTTCCCGTGCCCTTCTTTGTAGTCACCACGATTACGCCCGATGCTCCGCGCGAACCGTATTGCGATGTTTCCGAAGCGTTTTTCAGCACGTTGAAACTTTCTATGTCGGCAGGATATATCGTGGCAAGGGTCGATATGTCTGACGTTACGCCGTCGATAACCACCAGAGGGTCGTTGCCGCCCGTTATTGATGTGGTGCCGCGCACGCGCACACTGTTGAGCATAGCCATCCGGTCGAGTCCGTTCGACGTGACGCTCACACCGGCAGTCTTGCCGTTTATCACGTCGAGTGCGTTGGTCACTATGCCCTTCTCGTTGTTGGTCATGCCGTTGCCCATGCTGCCGGCAGCCGTATGTTGCTGCACCGTGGTTGTGTCGTTGTGCACGATGCCTGCATACAGTGCGTCGCCGGCTGTGCCGGTTGCATGCATGCCTGTTGCCGGCACACATAACAATACTGCCATGCACAGAGCGTTTGCTGCAATGTCGGTGTCCGGTTTTCCGGAGTTCGTCTTCTCGTGGTTGGTCATAAAAGGTTGTCTTAGGTTAGCGGTAATGTTTGTCGGTGTTATGTCTTTATGGCGCAGTTGGCGCATTTTCATTGCCTTTGGCAGCCGGTTGGGCCCGCTGCTTCGGTAGTCGTTCAGACAGGATTGCCGAGGCGTAGACACGTTCTGTGCCCGCTGTCGGCCGTAAGTCGCGGTGAGACCTATTCGTCCTCGTCTTCTTTTATCGTCTTGTCGTAGATTATTTCCGGACTTGGCAGCCCTTTCTTCATGTCGTTGTAGGCCCGTGTCAGGTCGTTGTTGTCAATCGTTGTGATGCGCTGCACGGGGCGTCCGTCGTCGGTGAGCGAGTGCGAGAAAAGCCATTTGTAGGTTTTCTTCATGTATAGAATGCGCGCCAGTGCTCCGTGCGACGCCCCTTTCAGCCAGTCGTAGCGCAGCCGGCTGTCGTTGCCTTCTCTTTTCAGTTCGTCAACCACCACTTGCGATTGCTTCACGGGCACTGCCTTGTCGGCCGTACCGTGTATTATCCACAGCGGCAACTGCCCCAGTCCGCTCTTGTCTTTCAGCGAACACCCGCCGCACAGAGCCATTGCCGCCGCCACTTTATCGGGATAGGTGCCCGCGAAATCGAGCGTGCCGTAGCCCCCAAGGCTCATTCCCACTACATACACGCGTGTGGAGTCGAGCGCATAGTTGCGCTTTGTCCATTCAAGCACATCGTTTATCTTGTGCGGGTTCCATGCTCCGCCGGTGTTTTGCGGCACCACCACAAGGGCGTCAATCTGCCTTCCGCGCACTATGGCGTCGAGCGGACCGTAGCGGCGCACGCGGTTGATGTCGTGTCCGCAGAGGCTCGCTCCGTGGAGGAATATTATCACGGGCGTGTTCTCAAAAGTGTAGTAATAGTCGGTGGGGGTGTACACCCAGAAGTCGTAGCCGCCGGGAATGGAGTCTTTCACGGGGCGTATGTAGTCGAATTGTGCCATTGTGCCGAGTGTGAGGCAGAAAAGCATCGCAATAAGGCATATAGTTTTTTTCATCAGCATTTCATTGTTTCTTCTGTCGCCGTGCCCGGTTGTGCATCGGCAAGGGCGCATGTCGCAAAGTTACTTTGTTTTTGGCAGAATGCAGACAATGTTTCACATTCTTTTTGGCCGATGTGCGGCCGGGCCTCCGATTTTTTAGTAATTTTGGACTTTCAAAACCGAAATGATATGGCAAAACAGGAATATGTGCGAAAGAACCGTGAATGGATTGAGGCCAAATCGCAAGAGACGGGAGTGATGCCGCTTGCCCGCGGAGTGTTTTACAAGGTGTTGTCGGCCGGTGACGCCAACGGATGCAGCCCCTCTGCGCGCAGCATTGTCACGGTGCATTACACCGGGTGGACAATAAACGGACGTAAGTTTGACAGCAGCCGTGGCGGTTGTCCGCTTGCAATGAGGCTCAACGAACTGATAGACGGGTGGATAGTGGCCTTGCAGAAAATGCATGTAGGCGACAGATGGGAGGTGTACATCCCGGCCGAAATGGGCTATGGCAAGTTCTCGCAGCCCGGCATTCCGGGCGGTTCAACGCTTGTGTTCGACATAGAACTGATTTCGGTGGGGTAGGGCAAAGGCCCGTTTTTGATGCAGCACCATGTGCGTTGCGCGCGTGCTGCATGTTGTGCACGCACGTAGCGCATATGGTGTATGTGCGTGCAGCAATTGCGGCACGCCGTGAAAAGGCTTATTTGCTATTGCGAAAACATGTTCTTGGCGGCTCTGCCAAGCACTTATCGTGTGGCGCGGAACGACTCCATGTTTTCATACCGGCGGGTCATAAACCGGCGGTATATGTTGCCAATCCATATGCCCGAGGTGGCTATGAAGGCCAAGCCAATGACCAGCATGACGACATAGGATGTGGTGTCGCTGAAAAGCGCCTGCAGAAGCTGCAGCAAAATGTTGGGAATGGTGAACAAGGCAAGCTGCACCACCAACTGTCTGTACATGTTGTCTTGCGGTGCCTTGCCGTTGAACCGCTCGTTTAGCGGATAGGTCTGCCGGTTGTAGGCAGCCAGTTGAAACAGAATGAAATACTGGAAACCGGCGGTGAAAATGGCAAACGAGAAGAGCATCAATAGCGTCCATTTGCCCACAAACACCATGGGCAGCATAAGCACAAGCGGCAAGAAGAGCAAGACTGAATAGAAAATGTATTTTGCATGCAGCAGATTGAGCATCATGTTGCGCCTCACCATGAGGCCGTCGATGTAGTTGCCCTCAAATCCCATGAGCCTTGTGAGCAAGGTGGAACCCATTATTATGAAATTGTAGAAAGCCCAGAAATTGCTCATGTAGGCTGTGTCGTATGTGCCGGTAAACGATATGATGATGCTGAAAACCACGACAATGGCTATGGAGTAGAGAAAACTCTTGCGCGGGTTTTTGTTGCGAAGCAACGTGGCCAGTTCTAGTTTCAGAAACATTCCTGTGGTTCCGAAACGTTTCAAAAACTTCATTTCGCCCAGTTCAAACACCTTGGTGCTCTTGGTGTGCATCAGTTCGCTCATTACATAGTGGCGTTGTATGTTGCGGTTGAGGGCGACAAGCACGCCCAGCAACAGTAGCGGGCATATTATGGCCATCATTGAATGGCCGGTTATAGCCTCGCCTATGGCCGAGAAAGCAGCAATGTAAATGTCTTCGTGGCCGGTGAAAAACGGTATTGCGAATGCTGCATAGACAATGGCCGGGATTGCCCAGAAATACAGTTTGTCGTTGATGAGCGTGCGTATTATGGCATACCATTGGCTGAATATCATTACCGTTATGGCGAGAAATGCGGTGAGCACCAAAGAGGTCGTGATGCCGTAGCTGAAAAGCACCGACATGATGATGTAGGGAATGAACGTGAAAAACCACAGGAAATTGCCCGCGCTCGTGAGCGACGATATTATGAAACCGTTTATGCAGGTGTTTTTGGGGATGGGAAGCAGCAGATAGGGGCGCACCAACTGCGATGGGGTTTGCTGCACGAGAAACCTTGACCCGAAATCTATAGCCGACACTAAGGGCAGGATGCCGCACAGCAAGTCAACCGACGACATCTGGCTTGACTCGTTGGCAATGGTTGCAAGCAACACGGCAAACCCAACGAGATAGATGCAGATGAATGCCGCGGCAAGCCAGACGAAGAATTTTGCCGATTGGTTTCGCCCGTAGTTCACGTCACGCCGTTCGGCCAATTTGCGGTGGCGGCGCAGGGCCATGTATAGCTTGAAGGTGTCTTTCGGCGTCATAACAGTTGCTTATGTGCAGAGATTAACGCAGGTCGATGACTTCGGCCGACGGGAAATCCTTGGCGTTGAAGGTGAACGTGCTGTTGGAGAAATTTCCGGTTCTGAAATTTCTTATTGTGATTGTAGTCCATCTCTGCCGGTGTTTCATCTTTATCACCGACGGAACGCCCGTGTTCTTGTTTGTCGTGACATACATTTCGGGTATGTTCTGTGTCTTGTTCTTGGCCACAAGGTGCACTATGTTGTTTGAGCCTTGTGTCGTCATGCTAAGTTCGTAGCCTTGCTTGTAGAGGTTGATGAATGCGTAGGGGTTCATCGTTTGCAGCTGGGCACGTGTTGGCCTGCTTATGTTCACCTCGTTGCTTTTCTTTACAAGAGTCCATTGTGTGCTGCCGTCAAACCACACTATGGCCTGTGGCGTGCTTGCGTGGAACTTGTTGCCTTTTATGGTTATCGTGCCGCTCACCGTTCCTGTCTCCGAACTCGACAGTGTGAACGATGCACTTGCGCCTCCGGCTCCGCCTATTGCCTTGGCCGTTTTGTCGAGAGCCTTGTAGGCCTGTGCGCTGTTCTGCGCCTGCACTGCCAGCGTGCATGATGTCAGCACGAGTGCCAGAATGTATAGTATGCGTTTCATAATGTATGGATGTTTTGTCGTTGCCGTTGTGTATTGTCATTGTTTGAGTGCCGTGAATATGGCGGCCAACTGCGTGTCGTCGGTTATGAGCACCTCGCGTGGCTTGCTGCCGTGGGCTGCCCCAACCACGCCCGCCTTTTCGAGTTGGTCCATAAGGCGTCCGGCGCGGTTGTAGCCTATCTCAAACCGGCGCTGCAACATCGACGTGCTGCCCTGCTGACTTGTGACCACTAGGCGTGCAGCTTCCTCGAACAGTTGGTCGAGCGAGCCGAGGTCGCCGTTGCCTCCGCCTTGGTAGTTGCCGTCGTTGCCGTCGTCGCTCTTGGGTTCGGGCAGTTGCAGCGGCTCCACGGGGCCGGGCTGGTTGGCTATGTAGTGGTTTATCCGCTCTATTTCCTGTGTGCTTATGAAGGCGCACTGCACACGCGTGGGTTCGTTGCCGTTGGTGTAGAGCATGTCGCCGAGACCTATGAGCTGGTTGGCTCCGGGCCGGTCGAGGATGATGCGCGAGTCCATCATCGAGCTAACCTTGAATGCTATGCGTCCGGGGAAGTTGGCCTTGATGTTTCCGGTGATGATTGATGTCGTGGGGCGTTGCGTGGCTATAATCATGTGTATGCCTACGGCGCGTGCCAACTGCGCAATGCGCGCTATCGGCATTTCCACTTCTTTTCCTGCGGTCATTATCAGGTCGCCGAACTCGTCGATAATCACCACGATGTAGGGCATATATTCGTGGCCTTTGGTGAGGTTGAGCTTGTGGTGGATGAATTTGTCGTTGTATTCCTTGATGTTTCTTGCTCCGGCAAGCTTCAGCATGTCGTAGCGGTGGTCCATGAGGGTGCACAGGCTCTTGAGAGTGCGCACCACCTTGGTCACGTCGGTTATTATGGCCTCGTCGTCGGCATCAACCTGAGCCATGAAATGGTCGGCAATGGGCGAGTAGACACTGAATTCCACCTTCTTCGGGTCGATGAGCACAAGCTTAAGCTCGTTTGGATGCTTCTTGTAGAGCAGCGAGGTGATGATGACATTCAGGCCCACCGACTTACCCTGACCGGTGGCTCCGGCCACGAGAAGGTGCGGAATTTTTGTGAGGTCGGCCATGAACACCTCGTTTGTGATGGTTTTTCCAAGCACGATGGGCAGGTCGAACTTGGTGTCTTGAAACCTCTTCGAGTTGAGAATGCTCTCCATCGGCACGTTGTGGCGCTTCTTGTTTGGCACCTCGATGCCTATTGTTCCCTTGCCGGGAATGGGGGCTATGATTCTCACTCCGAGTGCCGAAAGGCGCAATGCGATGTCGTCTTCGAGGTTTCTGATTTTTGTGATGCGTATGCCTTCGGCCGGAGTTATCTCGTATAGAGTTATGGTAGGTCCGACGGTGGCCTTTATCTCGCGTATCTCGATGCCGAAGCTTTTCAGCACTTTTATTATCTCCTCGTTGTGGGCCTTTATCTCTTCCATGTCGATGTAGGGCTTTCCGTCCTTGTCGTCTTTGCTCAACAGGTCGAGGGTGGGGCACTCATATTTCGTGAACGGTTCACGCGGGTTTATCGGGGCATACAGGTCGGCATCGCCGGCAACCGATTTCCCGCTGGCCTTTTCGGCTTCCACGCCGGTGTCAACGGTGAGTTTGCCGTTTTCGGTAGCGTTGCTGTCGGTGGTTTGAGGTGCTTTTGGGAGCGGCGTTTCCTTTTTGACAGGCTTCTTTGTGGCACTGTCTATGTCGTCAAACCGTGTCAAGTCGATGACGGTTGACTGCGGCTGGTCGTCGGTTTCGGCGTTTCCTTCTTTCGCGGCCGCAGGCTTTTCGTCTTTTGCCAGCGGCTCGTTCTCCTGCGCTGCCGCCTGCTCTGCTTCGGCAGATGCGGTGTTGCGCTTTATTTTGCCGCTTATCGTGTCTACCGGGTTGAACACTTTGCGCATCCATATAATGGTTTCGGCACGCAAATAAGTGATGAAGGCAATTGCCGTGAAGAACAGCACGGCCACAAGTCCGGGCGTGCCTATGACGTTTTCGGTAAACCGCACTCCCATTACCCCGTGTTGTCCGCCCGGGGCGTAGATGCTTTCAGGGAATATTTCGGGTGACAGCACTTTCGCAAAAGTTACCGAAAGCCATATCATCGAGAATGCAAGACTGAAAAACCATTTCCATAAATTGGTGTTGTAGAGGCGCATCATCTTGCCTCCGGCAACTATGAGGAAAAACGGAATAAGGAAAGATGGAAGCCCGAAATTCTTGGTTATCAGAAAATTGGAAACTATTGCACCGACACTTCTGCATGTGTTTTTAAACAGATTGTCGTTGTTGAGCCATTCGTTAGGGCGCATCTTTTCAAGTATGCTTTGGTCGTATGCGCCTGTGCTTAAAAATGAAATCATGGAGATAATAGCGACGACTGCTATTATTACAATCAACAAGCCAAGCAGAAAGTCGGTTCGCTCGCTTTTCAGAAAATTTGAAAACTTGGTATCGTTGGATATTCTGCTCTTGGTGTCTTTTTTCTTCTTCGCCATTTGTCTTTGTATAGTAACAATTTGAAATGCCTTGTGCCGCACTGTCACGATTGCCCGTTTTTGACGGCGTAGGGCATCGCGTGCCAATGTGGCAACTTGCCGGCGGCAATGCATGTAAGGCTGTCTTGATGCGGTGACAGAGTTATTTATATGCAAAAATAGTGGAAAAAACTTGGAAATGCCCAAGATTTAATAAGTTTTTTTCTAATTTTGCAAAATCTTTCCAACCGTCGAATGAAGAGGATTATATACAATAAATTTGATAAAGGGGCAATAAGCGGATTGCCGATAGCCTCGTTTCCAGGCAAAATAACAGTGGTGCTGAATGAGAGCGAGGCCGAGAAAGCAGTTGATTATCTGTTGTCTTGCAAGATACTCGGCGTCGATACCGAGACACGCCCGGCCTTCAAACGCGGCCAACAACACAAAGTTTCGTTGCTGCAGGTGTCGTCTTATGAGCGCTGCTTTCTGTTCAGACTCAATTATATAGGCATGTCGCCGTCGGTGCTGAGGCTTCTCACCAACAAGAATGTACCCATGGTTGGGCTTTCGTGGCACGACGACTTGATTGCATTGCACCGGAGACAGAATTTTGAAGCAGGCAATTTCATCGACATACAGAACATCATAGGCAAGATAGGAATAGAAGACATGAGTCTGCAGAAGCTCTATGCCAACATTTTCCATGAGAAAATAAGCAAGCGGCAACGCCTTACCAATTGGGATGCCGACATCCTGACCGACAAGCAGAAACTGTATGCCGCAACCGATGCATGGGCTTGTATAATGCTGTATGACGAGATAACAAGACTGGCAGAAGGCGGCGATTACCAACTGGTGATGAAAAAAGAAGAGACGGCCGACGGCATAAAGGAAGCAAACTGTGTGCCCGTCGAGGCAAAAGCATGACAATATAAGAAACCGAGCGATATGTACAAATCCATATATTTAAAGAAAGGTAAGGATGAAAGTCTGAAACGTTTTCATCCGTGGATATTTTCCGGCGCCATAGCACGCATGGATGAAGGCATCGGCGAAGGCGACATTGTAAGGGTTTTCACATGCAATGGCGGGTTTATAGCCGTTGGCATGTATCAAATCGGGTCGATAGCCGTAAGGGTGTTGTCGTTTGACGACATTGAAATAAATGCTGAATTTTGGGAAGAACGGCTGCGGTCGGCATTTGAGATGCGCCGTGCGGTAGGGCTGATTGACAACCCCAACGGAACAACTTTCAGGCTCGTCCACGGCGAAGGCGACAACATTCCCGGACTCGTGGTGGATTGCTACGGCGACACTGCGGTCATGCAGGCCCACAATGTAGGCATACATCTGTATCGCAAGGAGATATGCAACGCATTGGTGAAGGTCTCAGAAGGACGCATAAAAAACATATATTACAAGAGCGAGACAACCCTCCCGTTCAAGGCCGATGTGGAGCATGAAAACGAATTCGTGTATGGACAGATGGGCAGCGACGTGACTGTCGAGAACGGACTGGAATTCCATGTTGACTGGTTGAGGGGACAAAAAACCGGATTCTTTGTAGACCAGCGCGAAAACAGACATCTTCTTGAGAAATATTCTTCGGGACGCAGCGTGCTTAACATGTTCTGCTACACCGGCGGATTCTCTGTATATGCCATGCGCGGAAACGCGAAACTTGTGCATTCTGTTGACAGTAGCGCGAAAGCCATAGAACTCACCAACCGCAATGTGCAGATGAATTTCCCCGACGATGCCCGACATACCGCATTTTGTGAGGATGCTTTCAAGTTTCTCGACGCAAACGACCAGACCTACGACCTTATAATTCTCGACCCACCGGCATTTGCCAAACACCGGGCGGCATTGCACAACGCGCTGAAAGGATATACGCGGCTTAACGTAAAGGGCTTGCAGCGCATAAAACCAGGCGGTATTCTCTTCACGTTCAGTTGCTCGCAAATCGTGACAAAAGACAACTTCAGAAATGCAGTGCTAACTGCTGCCGTGCAGGCCAACCGCAAAGTGAGGATTCTGCACCAGTTGCATCAGCCGGCCGATCACCCTATTAACATGTATCATCCCGAAGGAGAATACTTGAAG
>CAVDJG010000039.1:0-2138 GCA_963609005.1 Acidaminococcaceae bacterium | reverse complement strand
CTTGAAGGGACTTGTTCTTTATGTCGAATAAGAAAGACTTTCAAGATAAAGTGCGGCGTTTTGCCGACGGACAGGGGATGTTTTCTGAAAAAGGAAAATATCTTGTTGGTCTGTCGGGTGGGGCAGACAGTGTCTCGTTGTTGCTCGTGTTGCTCGACATGGGCATCGACATTGAGGCAGTGCACTGCAATTTCAAGCTGCGCGGCGAGGAGTCTTTCCGCGACGAACAGTTCTGCGTTGATTTGTGCGGGCGGCTTGGCGTGCCTTTGCACAAAGTGCATTTCGACACGGCCGAATATGCTAAGCTGCACAAAATAAGCATTGAAATGGCCGCAAGAGACTTGCGCTACGCTTATTTTGAAAACTTGCGCAACGACTTGAAAGCATGCGGAATATGCGTGGCGCATCATCGTGACGACAGCGTTGAAACCGTAATTATGAACATGCTGAGGGGTACTGGCATTAGGGGATTGCAGGGCATTGTCCCGCGCAACGGCTTCGTCTTGCGCCCGTTGCTTTGTGTCGGGCGCGACGAGATATTGGAATATCTGGAAAACAAAGGCCAACCTTATGTCACCGACAGCACAAATCTTGTTGACGACGTTACACGCAACAAGATAAGACTGAAAGTGGTGCCGTTGTTGAAGGAAATAAATCCGAATGTACTTAACTCCATATTCCTCACCACACAACATGTGGGCGAGGCTTTGAAAATAGTTTATTCTTCTTTGGATGCAGCCAAAGAAAAGGTGATGCCCGACGGGCATACGATTGACATAAGCCTGCTCATGGAGCAGCCTTCGCCCGAGTATCTGTTGTTTTATTTGCTTAATGGCTATGGATTTTCTTCGGTTATGGTAAAGGAGATATACTCGGCCGTGTTAAGGGAAACCTCGGGGAAAATCTGGACATCAAACACTCACGAGGCATTGATTGACCGCCGTCGTATTGTAGTGGAGGAAAAACCGACAGAAGGCAGGCGTGTGTTGAAAGTTCCTGAGTTGGGAACTTACATATATAACGAACAGGTTAAGTTCTCGTTTGTGTCGGAAAATTACAGTGAAGGCTATTGTGTGAACTGCGGTAAAGACTGTGTTTGTGTCGATTTCCAGTCGGTTAAATTCCCGTTGACAATACGTCCGGTGGCCAACGGAGACCGTTTTGTGCCGTTTGGAATGAAAAACCAGAAGCTGGTGAGCGACTTTCTTACCGACAGAAAATATACGCTCTTCGACAAACGCCGCCAATTGGTAGTCGTTGATGCCAACTCCAATATAGTGTGGTTGGTCGGAGAGCGCATTGACAACAGGTGCCGCCTTACTCCGGGTTCACGCGTTGTGCTAAAGCTTTCTCGGCTCTGACAAGGTCTTCCGGCGTGTCTATACCGATGGTTTCTATGTCGGTAATTCCAACTTTCACCTTGTATCCGTTCTGCAGCCATCGCAGTTGTTCGAGGCTTTCGGCCTTTTCGAGCGACGATTGCGGCAGTTGCGTGATGGCATGGAGCACCTCGCGTCGGTAGGCATATATGCCGAGGTGTTTCAGAAACGGATATTCTTCAAGCCATTTTTCAGGCTCTGTTCCGCGCACGAACGGTATTACGGAGCGTGAAAAATACATCGCATAGTTGTTGTTGTCAATCACTATTTTGGGCGAGTTTGGGTTGTTTACGCTTTCGATGTCGGTAAATGGCTTGCCTATTGTGGCTATCTGCGTGTTCTCGTCGTCGAAGCATCGGCATACAGAGGCTATTTGTGTAGGGTGAATGAAAGGCTCGTCGCCTTGGATGTTGACAATGACATCGCAGTCGATATTGAGCTTTTCGGCTGCCTCTTCAATTCTGTCTGTTCCGCTTTTGTGGTCGGTGCGTGTCATTACGGCTTTGCCGCCGAACGACAATACGGCATCGTATATTCTCTTGTCGTCGGTTGCCACATAGGCTTCGTCAAGGCATTTTGCAACGATGTCATACACGCGTTTTATGACATATTCGCCTCCCAACAGTGCCAGCGGCTTTCCGGGGAAACGTGTCGATGCGTATCTTGCGGGGATAATTCCTGCGAATTTCATAGTAATGGTCGTTTGTTTGTAGTAATAAAAAATCCGGCATGTATTTTACATACACCCGGATTCTTTAT